>NZ_JASCPP010000006.1:0-137857 GCF_029959745.1 Pseudomonas sp. PS01298
CGTCGCGGGGCGGCGGGGGGGGGGGCCGGCGCTCACCCCCGCCCCCCGGCCCCCCCCCCCCGGCTCCTACGGGTTCAGGTGTGTGGCGCGCTCTTTGTAAGCCTCGGCCATCGCCCGGATCTGCGGGTCATTCGCCGCCGCCAGTGCCTTGTGCGCCGTGCGCAGGAACTTCAGGTTGCCGCCGGCCAGCGCCTTGCGCAGCCACTCCAGCGCCGCCTCGATCTGGCCTCCGTCGGCCAACACCGCTGCATAACTGAACTGCCCACGAAAATCCCCGGCTTCGGCTGAGCGGCGATACCACGTCACGGCCGTCTCCAGATCCCTGGGGCAACACCGGCCGTCTTCCAGATAGCGCCCCAACAGGTTCATCGACTTGGCATGCCCCTGCTCCGCCGCCTGGCGGTATAACGCCAGTGCCTGCGGTTGGTCTTCAGCGACGCCTCGCCCGGTCGCCAACAGATTGGCATAGTTGTACTGCGCCCAATCCAGTCCGGCCTCGGCTGCCACGCGGTATTCACGCGCCGCGGCGGCCTCATCCACCGCGCAGCCCCAGCCATGCTCGAGGCAGCGACCAGTCATATTGCGCGCCATCAAGTGGCCGCCCTTCGCCGCAATCTGGAACCAGCGCAGCGCCAAGGCTTCATCGCGGGCAATGCCACGGCCTTCCAGCAGGATTTGCCCGAGCAGGGCCTGGGCATCCACCACGCCCTCTTTCGCCGCCATCAGGATCGCCTGGGCCGCGCGCACCGGGGAGTCGTCGAGCATGCTCTGCAACTGCTCGACGTTGAGCACTTCTTCACGACGCAACAAAAAGCCCATGTCAGACCTCGACCCAGCGGCGCAGCAGGTTGTGATACGTGCCGGTGAGCTGGATCAGGGCCGGATGGTCAGGCACATCGCGGGTCAGTTGCTGGATCGCGCCGTCCATCTCGAACAGCAGGGTGCGCTGGCTGTCTTCGCGCACCAGGCTCTGCGTCCAGAAAAACGAGGCATAGCGCGCGCCACGGCTCACGGCGTTGACTTTGTGCAGGCTGGAGCCGGGGTACAGCACCATGTCGCCGGCCGGCAACTTCACGCGCTGCAGGCCGAAGGTGTCCTGGATCTCCAGTTCGCCGCCGTCGTATTCCTCCGGGTCGCTGAAGAACAGCGTCGACGACAGGTCGGTGCGCACCCGCTCGTGACTGCCCCGGGCCTGGCGCACGGCATTGTCGATATGGAAGTCGAAGCTGCCACCCGCGGTGTAGCAGTTGAACAACGGCGGGAAAACTTTGTGCGGTAACGCCGCTGACATAAACAGCGGATTTTTCCACAAGCGCTCAAGCATCGCCGCACCGATTTCCTTGGCCAATGGATGACCTTCGGGCAATTGCAGGTTGTGCTTGGCCTTGGCGGATTGGTGCCCGGCGGTGATTTTTCCGTCGGCCCACTCGGTGTTTTCCAGGGCTTGGCGAATGCGCTGCACTTCCTCACGAGAGAACAGGCCGGGAATGTGCAGCAGCATGGGCAGTACCTGATATCGAAGAGACATCAATGATATTGATTCTTATCCACGCTGTAAAACATGCCAGACGAACGACTTCGTAAAAACCGTAAGCAAAAAGTGTAAAGAATGTAAATTCAGTGCGAATAGCAATGTATCGCAATTGATAGAAAGTCTTGTTGACCCTATATTCCGCGGCCTCACATCCTTGGGGAAAGGACACGTCATGTCGCGCACCACTACAAAAATACCTGCCAGTTCACGACGCATGCTGGCTTCGGCCATCGGCGTCGCCCTCAGCGCCGGCTCTGTTGCCCATCTGGCGCAGGCGGCCGAAGACACTGAACAAAAAGGCCAGCGCAACAGCATCTCCCTGGGCGCCACCAGCATTACCGGGGAAGAGCAGGACACCACGTCCTACCAGGTCGAAAAAGCCTCTTCGCAGAAATACACCGCCCCGCTGGTGGACACGCCGCGCTCGGTCACCGTGGTGCCGCAACAAGTGCTCAAGGACACCGCCGCCACTTCGTTGCAGGATGCCTTGCGCACCGTCCCGGGGATCACCTTCGGCGCCGGCGAAGGCGGCAACCCCCAGGGCGACCGCCCATTCATCCGCGGTTTCGACGCCCAGGGCGACACCTACCTGGACGGCGTGCGTGACACCGGCGGCCAGAGCCGTGAGATCTTCGACATTGAATCCATTGAGGTCAGCAAAGGCCCGAACTCCTCGTTCGGCGGCCGTGGCTCGGCCGGTGGCAGCCTCAACCTGGTGAGCAAGACCCCACAAGCGCGGGACTTCACCAACGGCGGCTTCACCTACGGTTCCGACCAGACTCGCCGCTATGTGCTCGACGTCAACCGCCAGTTCCTCGACGACAGCGCCGCGTTCCGCCTGAACCTGATGAGCCACGAGCAAAACGTGGCCGGTCGCGATGCGATCAACTATGACCGCTGGGGCGTGGCGCCGTCGCTGACCTTCGGCCTGGGCACGCCGACCCGCGTCAACCTCAGCTACTACCACATGGAAAGCGACGACCTGCCGGATTCGGGCATTCCGTATGGCTACGGCTCCTCGACGGCCACCGCCCACGTGCATGACAAACCCAACGATGGTGGCGACAGCACGAACTTCTATGGCTTGAAGGACCGTGATTTCCGCAAGACCCGCGCCGATATCAGCACGATCTCCATCGAGCACGACCTGAGCGACACCATGACGCTGAAAAACACCCTGCGTCATGGCAGCACCGGCCAGGACTACGTGCTCACTCAGCCGGATGACAGCCAGCGTAACGTCAGCCGTTTCGGCACGGTGTGGCGTCGCGCGAACACGCGGGTCTCCACTACCACGACCACCACCAACCAGACCGATCTGTTCGGCAGCTTCCAAGCCCTGGGCTTCAAGCACAGCTACTCGACCGGCCTGGAGTTCACCGGCGAAGAAACCCGTGTCAGCGGCTACACCGTCACACCTAACACCAACCCGACCTGCACGGTGGCTGGTGGCGGTCGAGGTGGTCAGTGCACCTCGCTGAGCAACCCGAACCCGGACGACGCCTGGAACGGCACCATCGCACGCAATTACAACGGCACCAATACCAAAGCCACCAGCCGCGCCGCTTATGTGTTCGACACCATTGAACTCGACCCGAAATGGCTGTTGAACGTCGGCCTGCGTTACGACACTTTCGACACCGAAGCCAACACCAACGCCGTACCAAGCTCCACCGTCCAGGCCCGCAGCAAGGTCAAGGACGACAGCCAATTCTTCAACTGGCAAGCCGGCCTGGTCTGGAAGCCGCTGGACAACGGCAGCATCTACACGTCCTACGCTACCTCTGCCTCGCCCGCAGGCGGGCTGGTGGGTGAAGGCGTGGACAACAACTCGATCCCGACCGGCATCAACACCAGCGACCTCAAGCCGGAAGAAACCGTCAACTACGAGCTGGGCACCAAATGGGACCTGTTCCACAACCGCCTGTCCCTGTCGGCGGCAGTGTTCCGTACCGAGAAGAAAAACACGCGCATCCTGGTGGATTCCAACACCTACGAAACCGCGGGTGAATCCCGTGTCGACGGCCTGGAGCTGTCGGCCAGTGGCAAAATCACCGAGCAATGGCAAGTGTTCGCCGGCTATAGCTACTTGAAAGCCGAGCTGGTTGATCCCGGGAAGAACGGCAACCGCCTGGGCGTCGTGCAGGCCGGTTCCAACAAAGGCAACCAGATGCCCAACACGCCAGAAAACTCGTTCAGCCTCTGGACCACCTATGACGTGACCCCGAAGCTGACCATCGGCGGCGGCGCGTTCTACGTCGACCAGGTTTATGGCGATGCGGCCAACACTCTGTACGTGCCGTCCTATACCCGCTACGACGCCATGGCCAGCTACAAGCTGACCAAGAACGTCGACCTGCAATTGAACGTGCAAAACCTGACCGACAAGACTTACTACGACAAGGCCTACGCTTCACACTTCGCCAACCAGGCGGCCGGGCGTACTGCGTTGTTGACCACCAGTTTCCACTTCTAAACGCGCTCGACGCGCAACCAGGAGCCCCACGCATCGGATGCGTGGGGCTTTTGCGTGTAAAACAGAATGTTTCTCGACAACTCACGGCATAATGCGCGCCGTGGCATTTACAGACAGATGAGCGAGGCGGTCCGACGTGTTGAAGAAAACCCTGTTCCAGTTGCACTGGTTCTTCGGCATCACTGCCGGGCTGGTGCTGGCCTTGATGGGGATCACCGGGGCTGCGGTCTCGTTTCAGGATGAAATACTGCGGGCGCTCAACCCGACGGTGCTCAGCGTGCAAAAACGCGAGGCCGGGGTACTGCCGCCCGCCGAATTGGTGCGCAAGCTCGAAGCCACCGAAGGCAAGACCGTGTCGATGCTGTGGGTCGAAGGCGAAAGCGGCAACGCTGCGCGCGTGTTCTTCACCCCGCCGCCCGGCGAGCGCCGTGGCCAGATGCGCTACTTCGATCCCTACACCGGCGACTATATGGGCGACGCTGTCGGCCAGGATGTGTTCGGCTTTATCCTGCAACTGCACCGCTTCCTGGTCATTGGTGAAACCGGCCGGCAGATTACCGGTGCGTGCACGCTGATCCTGGTGTTCTTCTGCCTCTCCGGCCTGTACCTGCGCTGGCCACGCCAGGTGGCAAGCTGGCGTGCCTGGCTGACACTGGACTGGCGCAAAAAAGGCCGCAGCTTCAACTGGGACCTGCATTCGGTGTTCGGCACCTGGTGCCTGCTGGCCTACCTGTTGTCGGCGCTGACCGGCCTGTCGTGGTCCTACGACTGGTACAGCCAGGGCCTGACCAAGCTGCTGTCCGATGCCCCGCAAAATGAGCGGGTGCGCAAACGTGGCCCGGCGCCCGAAGGCCCTTTGCCGGTGGCCAACTATGACGCGATCTGGAGCAGCATCTACAGCAATGCCGGTCCCGGCCTCAGCGCCTACAACATCCGCATGCCCGCCGTCGCGGGGCAGCCGGCCACCGTCTACTACCTGTTGAAAGACTCGCCCCATGACCGTGCGCTGAACCAGATCAACCTGGACCCGGCCACCGGCGAGGTCAAATCCCACGACCAGTACGCGAGCAAGAGCCTCAAGTCGCAGCTGCTGACCAGTATTTACGCGCTGCACACCGGCAGTTACTTCGGCCTGGCGGGGCGCATCATCCTCACCGTCAGCTCACTGCTGATGCCGTTGTTCTTCATCACCGGTTGGCTGCTGTACCTGGACCGCCGGCGTAAAAAACGCCAGGTGCGCGATGCACGCAAAGGCCTCGGCGCCAACCACAGCGATGCCCCGGCCTGGTTGATCGGCTTTGCCAGCCAGAGCGGCTTCGCCGAGCAGTTGGCCTGGCAGACGGCCGGGCAATTGCAGGCTGCCGGCTTGCCGGTGAAGGTGCAGCCCTTGGGCAGTGTCAGCCAGGACGACCTGCGCCAGTCGCAGAATGCGCTGTTTGTAGTCAGCACCTTCGGTGACGGCGAAGCGCCCGACAGCGCGCGGGGTTTCGAGCGCAGCGTGCTCGGCCAGGACATGTCCCTCAAGGGCCTGAACTACTCGGTATTGGCCCTGGGTGACCGACAGTACGAACACTTCTGCGGCTTTGCCCGCCGCCTGCATTTCTGGCTGACCAACCAGGGCGGCAACCCATTGTTCGCCCCGGTCGAAGTGGACAGTGGCGACAGCGCCGCGCTGCTCAATTGGCAACAACAACTGGGACAGCTGACAGGGCACGCACCGGCCGCCGCCTGGCCGACCGCCCAATACGAAAACTGGACGCTGAGCCAGCGCACCCTGCTCAACCGCGACAGCAGCGGCTCGGATGTCTACCTGCTCGGCCTCACCAGCACGTCGCCACAGCGCTGGGAGGCCGGCGACCTGGTCGAAGTCCTGCCGCGCAACTGCCCATGGGCCATCGAGCACTTTCTGGAAGGACTGGGCCTGGCCGGCAGCGACGGCGTACTGATCGACGGCCTGGCGCAAACCCTCAACCAGGCCCTGGCCACGCGCCAATTGCCGGACAACCGCGCGCACCTGGTGGGCCTGCATGCCCAGGCACTGGTGAATGCACTGGCGCCGCTGGGCATGCGCGAATACTCCATCGCCTCGATCGCCAGCGACGGCGTGCTGGAACTCATCGTGCGCCAGGAACGCCACCCGGATGGCGGCCTGGGCGTCGGCTCGGGTTGGCTCACCGAGCATGCGGTCATCGGTGCCGCAATCAGCCTGCGCCTGCGCCGCAACAGTGGCTTCCACCTGCCGGACGCGCCCGTGCCGTTGATCCTGCTGGGCAATGGCACGGGCCTGGCTGGCCTGCGCAGTTTGCTCAAGGCGCGCATTGCCGATGGCCAGCAGCGCAACTGGCTGTTGTTCGGCGAACGCAATATCAAGCATGACTTCCTGTGCCAGGACGAGCTGCAAGGCTGGCTCGCCAGCGGTGACCTGGCGTTGCTGGACCTGGCGTTTTCACGCGACCAGGAGGAAAAAATCTACGTGCAGGATCGCCTGCGTGAATCGGCCGAGGTACTGCGCAGGTGGCTGGCAGAAGGCGCGGCGATTTATGTGTGCGGGAGCCTGCAGGGGATGGCGGCCGGGGTGGATCAGGCGTTGGTGGACATACTCGGCAGTGACGCGGTGGAGCGCTTGATCGAACAAGGCCGCTACCGCCGCGACGTCTACTGATGATCAACTGTGGGCGCTGGCTTGCCTGCTCCCACAGTCTTGAGCGCAGGCCAATCAGGCGGGTTGCAGCTTTTGCTCGAATACCGAGACGCCATCCAGGTCACGCAGGATCACGGTCAACTCCGCAGTCTGCCCATCGATCTGCACCTCGCCAAAAAACTGGAAACCCGCAAACGGCGACGTGTTCTGCGCCGGTGGGGCCTTCTCGAACACCACCTCGGGGCCAAAGGTCTTGTCCAGCGGATTAGGCCCGAAGCTCCCCGCATTCAATGGCCCGGCGACAAACTCCCAGAACGGCTCGAAATCCTGGAACGCCGCACGATCCGGGTGATAGTGATGCGCCGCGCAATAATGCACGTCTGCCGTCAGCCAGACATGGTTGCGCACCTGCTGTGCACGCAGGAACCCAAGCAGCTCGGCGATTTCCAGCTCGCGGCCCTGGGCCGGGCCCGGGTCATTGTTGGCGATGGCTTCCCAACGCGGCACGCCGGGGCTGACTTCGCCGTCGGGCACGCCGAGGCCGATGGGCATGTCGGCGGCGATGACCTTCCACTGCGCCTGGGAAGCCTTGAGTTCGCGCTTGAGCCAGTCCAGTTGCTCGCGGCCGAGGAAGGGCTTTTCCGCGCCCAGGTTGTCGTCGTTGGGGCCGCGATAGCTGCGCATATCGAGCACGAACACATCCAGTAGCGGCCCATAGCTGAGCTTGCGATAAATGCGCCCGCCACCGTCGGCGCTTTGCCGGCGCATCGGCGAATATTCCAGCCAGGCCTGACGCGCGCGGCCGACCAGGGTGTTGATGTCCTTGGTCTGGTAGCGCTCGTCGAGTTGCTTGCTCGGCGACCAGTTGTTCACCACTTCATGGTCGTCCCACTGCCAGATCTGCGGCACTTCGGCATTGAAGCGGCGCACGTTTTCATCCAGCAGGTTGTAGCGGTAATTGCCGCGATATTCATCCAGGGTTTCGGCGACTTTGCTCTTGGCCTCGGTGGTGATATTGCGCCAGATGCGCCCGCCTTCGGTGGCCAGTTGCGCGGGCACCGGGCCGTCAGCGTAGATGGTGTCGCCGCTGTGGATAAAAAAATCCGGCAGGCGCAGGCGCATGGCTTCGTAGATGCGCATGCCGCCGATGTCCGGGTTGATGCCAAAGCCTTGGCCCACGGTGTCGCCGCTCCACACAAACCGGATGTCACGGCGCTGTTGCGGCACACTGCGCAGGTGGCCGAACCAGGGCTCGCTGGCCACGCCGGTCTGGGCGTCTTCGAAGTGCACGCGATAGAAGATCGCCTGGTCGACGGGGAGCCCGGTGAGTTCGACGCGGGCGGTAAAGTCGGTGCGGCTGTCGGCCAGCGGCGAGACGAATTTGCGCGGGTTGCTGAACACGCTGCGGGTGTCCCACTCCACCACCATCTTCGCCGGGCGGTCGCTGCGGCTCCAGATCATCGCGCGATCGCCCAGCAGGTCGCCGGACTGCACGCCATCGGTGAGTTGCGGGCGATCTTTCACCGAAGCGATCACCGCCGGGGCCAGGCCCGGCAGCAACAGGCCGGCGCCGGCGGCTTGCATCACGCGGCGACGGCCGAGGTCGAAGTGGCTCATGCAGGTGCCCTCTTGAGTATCAAAAGGGCAACTTAACCACGCCGGGATGAAAGCCAGATGACACCCCAGTGTAGGCGCCGGCAAGCCGGCCCCTACAGGGTCAGGCAGGGGCGACGGCCAGCTCCACCGCTTCCGGGCGCTTGATCAGCGCGTACACCAACCCGGTCAGCAGGCTACCCGCGACAATCGCCAGCAAGTACAGCAACGCATGGTTCATCGCATTCGGGATCACCAGCACAAACAGGCCGCCATGGGGCGCCGCCAGTTTGCAGCCGAAGTACATCGACAGCGCGCCGGTCAACGCGCCGCCGGCGATGCTGGCCGGGATCACGCGCAGCGGGTCCTTGGCGGCAAACGGGATCGCGCCTTCGGAGATAAAGCACAGGCCCAGGATCATCGCGGCCTTGCCGGCCTCGCGTTCGGTCTGGGCGAACTTGCGCCGCGCCAGGAACGTGGCGATGCCCATGCCGATCGGCGGCACCATGCCGGCGGCCATGGTCGCGGCCATCGGTGCGCCACTCTGCGCAGCCAACAGGCCGACGGAAAACGCATACGCGGCCTTGTTGATCGGCCCGCCGAGATCCACGCACATCATGCCGCCCAGCAGGATGCCCAGCAGCACCGCATTGGTGGTGCCCATGGTGCTGAGAAAATCCGTCAGCCCGGTGAGCATGCGCGCCACCGGTGGGCCGACCAGGTAGATCATCGCCAGGCCGGTGAACAGGCTCGCCAGCAACGGGATGATCAGGATCGGCTTGAGCGCTTCCAGGCTTTGCGGCAACTTCACCGCGCGGGTGATCAGCTTGACGCAATAGCCGGCGAGGAAACCGGCGAAGATCCCGCCGATAAACCCGGCGCCCAGCGTCCCCGCGAGCAGGCCGCCGATCATGCCGGGCGCAATGCCCGGACGGTCGGCAATCGAGTAGGCGATATAGCCCGCCAGCAACGGCACCATCAGCATGAAGGCGCGGTCGCCGACGGTTTTCAGCGCCGCCGCCAAGGTGCCTTCCTGTTCGAATGCGTGGATGCCGAACACGAATGACAAGGCGATCAGCAAGCCGCCCGCCACCACCATCGGCAACATGAACGACACGCCAGTGAGCAGGTGTTTGTAGACGCCGGTTTTTTCCGGCTTCTTGGTCGCCGCACTGCCGGCCGCGCTTTCCACCGCACCTTCGGCCAGGGCCTTGTTGAGGGTCGCTTCGGACTGCTTGAGCGCAATACCGGTGCCGCAGCGGTAAATTTTCTTGCCGGCGAAGCGCTCGGTGGCGACTTCAATGTCGGCCGCCAGCAACACCACATCGGCGTCGGCGATGGCCTGCGGGCTCAACGGCGTGCGGGCGCCGACTGAGCCTTGGGTCTCGACCTGCAAGTCATACCCCAGGCGCTTGGCCGTTTGCTGCAAGGCCTCGGCAGCCATGAAGGTGTGGGCCACGCCGGTGGGGCAAGCCGTGACGGCAACGATGCGCGGGACGTTTTTCGCGGCGACGGGGTCCGTCGCGACATACACCTGCGCCTCTTGCGCACCGCGGCGCAAGACCGCCTCGACATCCGCCAGCGCCTGGGCCGGGGTGCTCTGGAACACGCGCTTGCCGACAAACCGCTGCATGTCCACCGCGGTGCTGCTGACCAGCAACACCCATTCGGCCGCGTCGAGCGTCGCCTGGGACAGCTGGCGCTCCGGACGTTGCACGTCGACCACTTCGACGCTGGTGCTCCAGCCTTGACGCTGCGCGGCTGCGTCCAACAAGCGGGCGCACAGCACACTGGTGACCATGCCGTTCGGGCAGGCAGTAACAATGGCTAACTTCATCACAATCCCTCTTATTGTTCTGTCAGCGTGCGGACGTCGACGCCGTTTTGCAGGTGCGCCAACTGCGCGTCATCGCTGATGCCGAAACCGATCTGCGTCACCGCCATCGCGGCAATCGCCGTCGCGCGGCGCAGGGTGTGCTCCGGTGTATCGCCACTGAGCAGACCGTGAAGCATCCCGGCCAGCAGCGAGTCACCGGCGCCGACCGTACTGGCGACCGTCACCTTGGGCGGCGTGGCATGCAGGGCTCCCTGCGGGCTGTACCAGGTCACGCCTGCGGCACCGTCGGAGACGACCACGTGTTCCACCCCTTGCTGATGCAGTTGGTGGATGACGTCAGTGGAATGCCCCAGGGCATCGGCCAGCTCCTCGGTATTGGGCTTGACCAGCCATGGGCTGGCCTTCAGGCCGGCGCGCAGGGCCTCGCCGCTGGTATCCAGGGCGACTTTCAAACCCAGGTCCTTGAGTTGCGCCAGCATGCCTTGGAACCACTGCGCACTGACGCCGCGCGGCAAGCTGCCAGCCACCACCACAGCATCGAACTCTGGGCCGATCACGGCGAGCAGCTTGAGCAAGGCTTGTTGTGCCTGCTCGCTCACCAGCGGCCCCGGCGCGTTGATGTCGGTGACCCGACCGTCCTGTTCGGCAATCTTGATATTGCTGCGGGTTTCGCCCGGCACGCGAATGAACGCGTCGCCAAACCCTCGGCTGGCGATCAGCGCCTCGAATGCCTCGGGGTTGGCCGCACCGAGAAAGCCGCCCACGCTCACCTGATGGCCGAGGTCGGCCAGCACCTGCGCCACATTCACGCCCTTGCCGGCCGCGTGGGTCAGCAGGGTTTCGCTGCGGTTGACTTCACCCGGCTCCAGGCGCCCCAGGCGTACCGTCAGGTCCAACGCCGGGTTCAGCGTCAGGGTCAGAATCATTGCCATCTACACGGCCTCCACAAGGGCACGCACTTCGGCGGGCGAACCCACCGCGAGTGCTTTTTGCGCCAGGCCCTGGGCCTCGCTCAGACTGAATTCACGCACGCGCGCCTTCACCTCAGGAATGCTGCGGGCCGACACGCTCAGCTCATCCACCCCCAGGCCGACCAGCACCGGCACTGCCAGCGGGTCTGCCGCCAGCTCACCGCACACGCCCACCCATTTGCCCTGGGCATGGGCGGCGCGCACGGTGATGTCGATCAGTTGCAGCACGGCCGGATGCAGGCCGTCGGCCTGGGCCGACAGGGTCGGGTGGCCACGGTCGATGGCCAGGGTGTACTGGGTCAGGTCATTGGTGCCGACGCTGAAGAAATCCACTTCCTTGGCCAGCACCGGCGCGAGCAATGCCGCAGATGGCACCTCGATCATGATCCCCAGTTGCAGGTCGGCCACCGGGATTTCCAGGCGCAGGCGCTCGGTCATGTCGCGAGCCGCGCGCCATTCATCCACGCTGCCGACCATGGGGAACATGATGCGCAACGGGCGGTTGTCCGCCGAGCGCAGCAGCGCGCGCAATTGCGCCTCCATGATCTGCGGACGTTGCAAGGTCAGGCGAATGCCGCGCACGCCCAGGAAGGGGTTTTCTTCCTCGGCGATCGGCCAATACGGCAGCGGTTTGTCGCCGCCCACATCGAGGGTGCGCACCACCAGCGGGCGACCGCCCAGGCCGTCGAGCACGCGGCGGTATTCGGCTTCCTGGGTGGCTTCATCCGGCGCTTGCGGATGGGCCATGAAAATCAATTCGGTGCGCAGCAAGCCAATGCCTTCGGCGCCCTGCTCCACCGCGCTGGCCACACCGGCGCTTTCGCCGATATTGGCGAACACTTCCACCGCGTGGCCGTCACGGGTCAGGGCCGGTTCATGACGCTGGGCCGAGGCGGCTTGCAGGCGTTGTTCGCGGGTATCGCGCTCGACGGTGGCCCGTTGCAGGGTGGCGGCATCGGGGTCGACATGCAGGCGGCCGCGCTGGCCATCCAGCAACAACGCGGTGCCGGCAGCCAGCAGCAACACCGTCGGACCGGCGCCCACCAGCGCGGGAATCCCCAGGGCGCGAGCGACGATGGCGCTGTGGGCCGTGGCGCCGCCACGCGCGGTGAGGATGCCGGCGACGCGCGCCGGGTCCAGCCGCGCGACGTCCGAGGGGCCCACTTCGTCCATCACCAGGATGTAGGGTTCGCTCGGCTCCTGGGCGGTTTCGACGCCGCACAGTTGCGCCAGCACGCGGCGACCAATGTCGCGCAAATCGGCCGCGCGCTCGGCGAGCAAGGCGTCCTGCAACGACTCCTGCTGTCTGGCGGCGGCTTCGATCACGCTCATCCAAGCCGCTTCGGCGCTTTCGCCTTGCTTGAGGCGGGTGTCGACTTCGTCGGTGAGTTCCGGGTCGTCGAGCATTTCCTGGTGGGTGATGAAAATTTCGCGGATTGCCTTGGCCTGGCTGCGTTCGATCAGGCCCTGGATATCACCGCGCACATCGGTCAATGCGGCCTGCAGGCGCTGGCGCTCGATGACCGAGGACTCGCCGCGCAGCGGGTAGTCGAACACCTGTTGAACCTGGACATGCGCCGGGCCAATCGCGATGCCGGGGGCGGCGGCGATGGCCTGGAGCTGGCTGCCGGCCAGCGGTGCGCTGAGCACCGGTGCGCTATCCAGAGTGGCAGGCTGGGCACTCACGGTCGGCAGCGGCTCGACTTCTTCGCCGAGGCCGGCTTCAACGGCAGCCAACAGCGCGGGCAGCGCATCACCGGCAATCGCCGGTTCAGCGACAAACTCCAGCACCTGGCCACGTCGGGCGCCGAGGCTGAGCAACTTGCTCAGGCTCTTTACCGACACAGCGCCTACCGGGCCGTCGACAATGCGCAGGCGGATATCGCCGTCGAAACTTTTCGCCAACTGCGCGAGGATTTTCGCCGGCCGCGCGTGCAGGCCATGGGCATTGGCGAGGGTGACGCGCACGCTGGGCCAGTCTGGCGGCAGTTCGCCACCCAACACTTCGAGCACCGCGCGGCTGCTGGTGGCGCGGCCCAACTCCTGGCCGCGCCCTTCGATCAGCAATGCACACAGGCGCTCCAGCAGGGCCTGGTGCGCTTCGCCCAGGCTGGCCAGGCAGAACAGGCCGTTGAGCGGCTGGCCAAGGTAGCGCATGGGTTTGTCCGGGGTGACAAACGCCAGGCCCGGGCGCTTGACGGTCTGCTCGCTGTGCAACCACCACAGGCCATCGCCCAGGGGCAGCGCATCGACCTGTTGCAAGACGGCGGCGAAACCATTGCTCACACAATCGGCCTGACGCAACAGGCGGGCGCCGCGCCATACCAGCTCTTCAAAATCATCGGCGGACACGCCCAGGCTGATCATCTGCGCGTCCAGCGCCAACTCCTGTGGCGCACCCTGCAACAGTTTCAGCAGCGCTTCGGCACTGCCGGCACGCCGCAGCGCCTGGCCCAGGTCGGTTTCACCGAGGGCACGGGTGAGCAGTTGCAACAGGCGCAGGTGTTCATCGGACTTGGCCGCGATGCCGATCGCCAGGTAGACGATCTGGCCGTCGCCCCAGTCCACCCCTTCGGGGAACTGCAGCAGGCGCACGCCGGTGGAGAACACCTGGTCGCGGGTTTCGGGGGTGCCGTGGGGGATGGCAATACCTTGGCCGAGAAAGGTCGAGCCTTGGGCTTCACGGGCTTGCAAGCCACTGAGATACCCCTCGGCGACCAGGCCGTCAGCCACCAGTTTGTCAGCGAGCAGGTGCAGGGCGGCAGATTTATCCACAGCCGTCTGGCCCATGGAAATCTGCTCTACAGTGAGCTCAAGCATGCCGTTCTCCTAGTTAGTGCGGGGGCCGCACTAGGTATTGTTTTGAATAAAACAGTGTAAGGGCGTTTCGGGATAACTGACTGAGCAGTCAATTGGCAGTAGGTACTCAGTCGCGAACGTCGTAAAAATACGCTGGCTGAAACGTTTAATCTAGAATTTATGGCAGATTACGCGTTAATTGCGCATCCTTGAAGGACCACTCGGCACTTGCGCTGAGACATTGGTCGCGTGCCGTAATCGGTTACGATTGGACAAAATGTCGGGGCAAGCTCCAAAAAACAAGGAAATCCCGGTTTGAAACTCAGTGATATCGCGCGTCTCGCCGGTGTGTCCGTGACCACCGCCAGCTATGTCATCAATGGCAAGGCTGAACAGCAACGGATCAGCAACGCCACCGTCGAACGGGTGCGTGCCGTGGTCGAAGCCCATGGCTTCACCCCCAACCCCCAGGCCGCCGGGCTGCGCAGCCGGCACACGCGTACCTTGGGGTTTATCCTGCCGGATCTGGAAAACCCCAGTTACGCGCGCATCGCCAAGCTGCTGGAGCAAGGCGCACGAGCACGTGGCTATCAGTTGCTGATCGCCAGTTCCGATGACGAGGCCGACAGCGAGCGCCAACTGCTGCAGCTGTTCCGCGCGCGCCGTTGTGACGCGCTGTTCGTCGCCAGCTGCCTGCCCGCCAGCGATGACAGTTACCGCGAGTTGCAAGCCAAGGGCTTGCCGGTGATCGCCATCGACCGGGTAATGGAGCCTGGGCAGTTCTGCTCGGTGGTCAGCGACGACCGCCAGGCCTGCCAGCAATTGACCAGCAGCCTGCTGCAACCGCTGCCCAAGCAGATCGTGCTGATCGGCGCGCGCCCCGAGCTGAGCATCAGCCAGGAGCGCGCGGCAGGTTTCCATGAGGCGCTGCAAGGCTTCAAGGGCGAGGTATTGGTCGAACACGGCGAAGCCTTCAGCCGTGACTGTGGCCGACAACTGATGGAGCAATTACTGCAACGCCTGGGGCATTTGCCTGACGCGCTGGTGACCACGTCCTACGTGCTGCTGCAAGGCGTGTTCGATGCGCTGCATGACTTCCCGTTGAAGTCGCGGCCCCTGAGCCTCGGCACCTTTGGTGACACCCAACTGCTGGACTTCCTGCCGTTGCCGGTCAACGCCATGGCCCAGCAGCATCAACTGATCGCCGACACCGCCCTGCGCCTGGCCCTGGCCGCCATCGAAGACGAGCAGTACCAGCCCGGCGTGCACGCCATCGGCCGCACGTTCAAGCAGCGTATTCACGAGGCTTGAGCGTGGAGCTGATCGACACCCACACCCACCTGGACTTCCCGGACTTCGACAGCGATCGCCGCGAAGTCCTCGCCCACAGCCGCGCGCTGGGCGTTCGGCGCATGGTGGTATTGGGCGTGTATCAGCAGAATTGGCAGCGGCTGTGGGACCTGGTGCAAGCAGACGAAAGCCTGTTCGCCGCCTTCGGCCTGCACCCGGTGTACCTCGATGATCATCGACCTGCCGACCTGACCGAGCTGGGCGACTGGCTGACCCGCCTGCAGGGCCATCGGCAACTGTGCGCCGTGGGCGAGATCGGCCTGGATTATTTCCTCGAAACCCTGGACCGCGAACGCCAGCAACACCTGTTTGAAGCCCAGCTCAAGCTCGCCGTGGACTGCCAACTGCCGGCATTGCTGCACGTACGCCGCAGTCACGCGGCGGTGATCGCCACTCTCAAGCGCATCCGCCTGCCACGGGGCGGCATCATCCATGCATTTGCCGGTAGCCGGGAAGAAGCCCGCGAGTACATCAAGCTCGGCTTCAAACTGGGACTGGGCGGCGCCGCCACCTGGCCCCAGGCCTTGCGTATGCACAAGGTACTGGCGCAATTGCCGTTGGACGCGGTGGTGCTGGAAACCGACTCACCGGACATGGCGCCCGCCATGTACCCTGGCCAACGCAATAGCCCGCAGCATTTGCCGGCGATCTGCACCGACCTGGCCGCGCGCATGGGGACCACGCCCTTATTGCTGGCTGAGGCGAGCACACGCAATGCGTGCGAGGTGTTCAACTGGTAGTGCCGGCATGACCGCTTGCAGGTCCAGGGTGATCCGCTGCCGCGAACGGGCATAACGCAATGCCAGGAAGTGCACCAGCAGCACCACCAATGACACGTTGAGCTGGCCGATCACACTGATCAATCCCACCCACTCCGCCACCAGTGCCACGATCAGCACCACACACGTCAGGACCGCCATGCTCGGATGCACCAGCGCCCAGTGGTCGAGCGCCTTGAACTGACGCAGTTGCCGCGGACAGCTCAGCTGCAACACCCGATGACAATACGGGCAATCGAAGGGCTCTTCGATGGCGATGGCATTCAACTGCCAAGGCTTGAGCTCAAACGTGATGTCGCAATGGGCGCAGTGCCCTTTGATGCCGATTGCCGTGGCCATCGCCGTGCTCCCCAGTACCTTGAGTGTGTGAAACAAATTCTCACCCATTCACACAGCCACAGAAGAGCGAGCGGCGAATCAAGACACGAACTACGTCATAAGTAGACAATTCCTACTCTTGCGCCTTACACACGAAACGCCCCGATCAGTTGCTTCAATTCGATCACCTGCATCGACAGCTGCCGGCTCGCCGCTTCGGTCTGATGTGCGCCCTCGGCTGCATGCTCGCCGGCACGATTGATTTGGACGATGTTCTGGTCGATATCGTGGGCGACGGCGGTCTGTTGCTCCACCGCGGCGGCAATCTGCTGGTTCTGATCGACGATCATGCCCACGGCCCCGAGGATGTTTTCCAGGGCCTGCTGGACTTTTTCCGACTGCCCTACCGTGCCATTCGCCATTTCATGGCTGGTGCCCATGGCCTTCACCGCGGCTGCCACCCCGCTGTGCAAACGACTGATCATCTGCTCGATTTCTTCGGTGGAATGCTGGGTGCGCCGGGCCAACGTGCGCACTTCATCGGCCACCACCGCAAACCCGCGCCCCTGCTCACCCGCCCGCGCCGCCTCGATGGCAGCATTGAGCGCGAGCAGGTTGGTTTGCTCGGCGATGCTCTTGATCACTTCCAACACGCTGCTGATCGACTGGCTGTCGGTGGCCAGCTGGTTGATGACCCGCACCGACTCATCGATCTCCGAGGCCAGCCGGGCGATGCTGCCCTGCTGGGATTGCACCAGGCCACGGCCGCTGACAGTTTCATCATTGACACTGTGGGCACTGCTGACCGCCGCCGCCGCACTGCGCGCGACTTCCTGGGCAGTAGACGACATCTGGTTCATGGCCGTTGCGACCTGCTCGATCTGAGTGCGCTGGCCGGAGACCGCCTGGTTGCTCTGCGCCGAGACCGCTTCCACCTGGCCGGCCTGCAGTTCAACCTGGCTGACGGTGTGACCGACGCGTTCGATCAAGTCATGGATTTTTGCCACGGTGCCGTTGAACACCTGGCCCAGGTCGCCCAATTCATCGCGGCTGTGGGCGACAAAAGTGACGGTCATATCACCGGCGGCGACCTTGTCCATCATCGCCCCCAAACGCCGCAGCGTGGTACGCGTGGAGGCGTAGAAACCTGCATACAAGTAAAAGATCAGCAGGAACACCGCGCTGAGGGCCGACACCAGCACCACCATGTGTGTGCGGTTCTGCGCCAGGCGCTGCTCCAGTTGCTGGCCGATGAAGCTCAGGGTCGCTTCATCCAATTGATACGTCTGCGCCATCAGTTGGGTGACGTTGTCATAGAACGCCTGCCAGGGCGCGTCGAGGGTCTCGGCCATCACCACCTGTTCTTCAAACAGCTCGCTGCCTTGCTTGAGACTGGCGTTGCTGGCCTTGGCCAAACTGTCGAGCGCGGTGTGCGCGGTCTTGCTGGAACCCAACGCGTCCTGCAACTTCAAGCCGTATTCGGCCTGGAGCTTTTCCAACTGCTGCAACAACTCGTCAAAGCGCGTGCTGGAGGATGAATTGAGGAACCCCTGGCCCAGCGAATACGCGCCCATCGCCCGGCCCTCCCCCAGGGTTTGCGTGACCTGCGGGGTCACGCTGGTGATGAGTTCGCTGAGTTGGCGCAAATCGCTCTGGGGGTCGCGGCTCAAGCCGGATTGGCTGGCGATGATCTGGCTGAGCATCTGCGCCTTGTTGAGCAATTTGCCGATCAACGCACTTTTACTCAGCAGCGAGGTTTCCTGTTGCTGGGCCTTGAAGGCCGCGACCAGCTCGTCGCGCTTGGCGTCAAAGACGGCGATTTGCTCTGGGTCGGTGGCCATCGCGCTGAGGCCTTGCAGGCGGGTCAGCACGCTTTGCTCCAAGGCAGTGATCTTGCCCTCCAGGTCACCAGCTTTGCCGGCCTGCCCCAGTGTCGCGTTGATCTGCACCTGGTTGTTGAGGGTTTCCAGGTCGCGGCGCAGCGCCAGGCTGCTGCCGAGTAGATCCAGGCTTTGCAGTTCGATACGCGTGCCCTGGAACTCACGCCAGGAATCACGTACCAGGTAATAGTTGGTTGCCAGCATCGGCAGCAGGAACAGCACGCTGATCAGGCTGAACTTCATGCCGAAACTCAGACGGTTCATCAGCGCGACGGCGGGATAGAGCAAGCTCTTCACAGGTGAACTCCCTTTCTATTATTTTTATTTGAGGCGCAGGGCGGCGGCAGAAAGCCACTATTTGGCGCTCTGTCTGTATAGCTCAATTTGAAAGGGAGTTTTGTAACGTAAAGTTAACGAGATAGGCGCCCGCTTGCCGGCGATCGACGCAACTCGGGTGATGTAACCACCAAAGTGCTCGTATCGCCAGCGAACCGGGGGTCTGTAAGGATCAGGGCAACACGGTCCAGATAGCGAACCCGGCATACCACAGCACCGCCGCGCGCAGCAGCAGCTCCCACAGGCGGTCCAGGCTGTTGATGCCATCGGCACCGACCACTGGCGGCGGGATTTCGGCGGCAACCAGGCCCACCTTTTCCACCAGATGGGCGGCGCTGATATCCCAGTTCAACAGTTCGTGCAGCATCACGCGGCTGACCGCGACGAAATTGCCTACCAGGGCGAAGCTGGCTGCCAGCAGGCGAACCGGCAACCAGTCAAATGCATGCCGCAATTGCCCGGCACGCTCGGCCACCAGCGGATTCTTGCTGTGTTCGCTGGCCAGCGCCAGCAGGCGATACGCCAGGGCGGCCACCGGGCCCAGCAGGAAGTACCAGAAAATCACCGCGAAAAAGCTCTGGTAGGCCTGCCACAGCAGATGCCCCTGGACGCGTTCGAGCAGCTGTTCGCCGCTGTCGGCACTCAGGCTCAGGTCGCGCTCGGCCACGTGCTCTGCGGCTTGCAGGTCGCCGCGCCGCCAGGCATCGCGAAACGGGCCCAGCCCGGCCAGTAGATCGCCACGCCCCAGGCTGTAGATCACCACCACCAGGTGCACCGGCAGTGCCAACAACCCGTAGGCCACCGGCTCCAGCACCAGAAGCAACAGCGCCAGCAACGCCACCGGCAGCAACACCATCACGGTCAGAATCAGCCAGGGCTGCTTGCCCATGCGCGGGCTGGATTCCAGCTTGGCCAGCTCGCGCAACCAGCCGCCATCGCGCTGCACACGCCGGCGCAGGGCCGAGAATTTCTCGATCCAGACCGCCAGCACCAACACCAGAAAACTCATTGTGCGTGTCCTCCATCCAGCAGGGCGCTGCGAAAGCGCGTCCAATCAAAAGCGGGGCCGGGATCGGTCTTGCGTCCCGGCGCGATATCGCTGTGGCCACAAATCCGCTGCGGCGTGATCCCGGGGTAGGCCGCCAGCAACTGGCGGGCCAGGTCGATCAGCGACACATACTGGGCGTCGGTGAACGGCAGGTCATCGGTGCCTTCCAGCTCGATTCCCAGGGAAAAATCATTGCACGTCTCTCGCCCTTCGAAGCACGAGACCCCGGCATGCCAGGCGCGGTCGATGCAGGACACAAACTGCGTCACCGCGCCGTCGCGCTCAATCAGAAAATGCGCGGACACCCGTAGGTCAGCAATCCCTTCAAAGTAGGGATGTTCCGTGACATCCAGGCGGTTCTGGAAAAACTCCTGCACCTTGCCGGTAGCGAACTGCGCGGGCGGCAGGCTGATGTTATGCACCACCAACAGTGAGATTTCGCCTGCGGGGCGCTCGTTGAAGTTGGGCGAAGGGCAATGACGAATACCCTTGCACCAACCGCTGGCGGAGTCCAACTGCATACCGGTTCCTTGAACGAGACAAAGTGTTACCAGTATGCCGCGTTCGCCCCTGTGGTTGCGATCACTTGCCGCGATTGAGTTGTCGCAGCTTGCCCACTACCGCCGCCAGCGCGCGCTCGAACAAGGGCCCATCGTCGAGCCTATGCAGCGTGCCAGCCTTGAATGCCGCCGCCAGTTGGCCGGCGCTTTGCTCCAGGACCTTGAGCCCCGTGCGACTGACAAAGATGTAGCGATTGGCCGGCGCCATGATCATCGTGAGCTTGCATCGCAGGCTGCTGGCAGTCTCGCGTTGGAACTCCACCCACTGCCCCATCCGCAATTGCCGAGCCTGGAGCAGGTCGGGATCGTTGTCCGGCAGGTCTTCATCCGGCTCATGCGAGACCGCCCCAAGTACAAAGGGCTCACTCACCTCGATCAGCTCATCGAGGTCGTCAGTCGCCTGCCTATGCAGGGCCTGCAGCCGCACAAAAAAATCACGCGTGCTGAATGGGTCGAACGCAGCGCTGGTCAATCCGTCACGCAACGCCTTGAGCAATCCCGGCAACTGTTCCAGCAAGTGGCGCCCGGCTTCGGTGTCTTGCTGCAGGCTGACACTCCAGATCAGTTCGTCGAGGGTGCGCAGCCCCGCTTGCCATTGCACCGACTGCTCACCGTGCTTGAGGCTGGCCAGCAACAGCACCTGGCTCCAGGCCTGCTGCAGGAACTGCACCACCGTGCGTGGCAGGACCTTACCCAGCAGCCGCCGGTTGAGCACATCAGCCACTCGCTGACGGGCCGCCTCGGTGCGTACGCGAGCTTCCTCGGCTTCGCGGGTGTGCTGTTCGAGCAATTCGCTGCGGTGCCGCTCACCGGCGGTAAACGCACTGAACTCGGTCAACAACCCGGAAAAAATCGCCGGGTCTTCGACATAGTCGTTGAGCAGGCGCTGCACCACTTGTTCGATACGCAGGTACAGGTGGTCGCGCTGATAGTCATCACACGGGCTCCAGCCCATGGCCGCCGCCGCGACTTCATTGAGCAGGCGCCGCGCGGGGTGGTTGGCGCGGGTGAAAAAGCTCTTGTCCAACACTGCGACTTTGAGCATCGGGATCTGCAATCGGCCGATCAAGGCCTTGAAGGCATCGGGCACCGTGCGGTCATTGAGGATGAACTCGAACAACAGCGCGACCAGGTTGATCACGTCTTCGTCCGCATCCTCCACCACCCGCGACTTGCCACTCTTGACGCTGACACGCGTGAGCAGTTGTTCAAGCTGGTTGCGCAGGTCGAAGTCGTCTTCAAGCTCCGGCTCCGGCACATACTGCTGCAAATGGGACAGCAGCCTGAGCAGGTCACGGGTGGCGATTGGCTGGGGCTCGGCGCTGGCTTCGAGGGTGGGGGCCACGCTGCCGCGCACGGCTTTGAGCAGCTCCTGCAGGACGGCGAACGCTTGCTGGCCGCTGTCATCGACAGGCTGCTCGGCGCCCGGCTGCGCATCCGGGCTGGGTTGTTCACGGGCGGCACGCCCACCGGCGCGGCGCGAGGGGGCGGCCTTGAGTTCCGGCAACACCCCCGTCGCGACCAGCAATTGGTTGGCTTCGCCGTACAACTGGTCGGCATCGCTGAGCACGTATTTTTCGAAGAGCTTGAGCATGATCAGCTTGACGCGAATTTCCACGCCGAGGCTGCGCCCCGCCCGCAGGAAAAACTCGCAGAGCAGCGCCGGACCGAGCGGGTTCTCCCGATCGTCCAGGCGATTGCCGAGCAATGCACTCAAACGGGCGGTCAGTTGCCCCAGCGCCAGTCCGTCGCGGTGATGCACCCGGCCCAGCATGGCCTCCAGCGCCACGGCTTTTTCCAGTTGATCCCTGGAGGTACCGGGTGCGGCGTCGTAGGACATCACCGGCACCCACTTCAACGCCCCCCGCCCCGCGTCGCCCAGGTTGGCAAAGGCTTCGAACAGCCGCTCCATGAACACGCGCTCGAAATTCTTGCGCTTGAGGCGCAGGTCGCGCATGGCTTCGAAGAAAATATGGTGATCGACGTTGTTACGGGCCTTGTCGGCCATTTCGAACAACGTGTCATCGGCGTTATCGAACAGTTCCTGCAGCCCCTGCTGCAGCTGTTGCGCCGCCTTGTCGCGAACCTGCAGCAACACCACCGGCAACCGGGCGAGCGGAGATGGCGTGGCGTGTGCCTTGTTGATTGGCACCACCTTTCCGTCATTGTGCATCCTGGCCTCCTGAAACGGCGGTATTGAGTGGGGCAAAGATCGGCTACAGGCCCGCGTGGGCACACTGGATAGCCGGTGATTACCATGACGTCAAAGCTATGACGCCAATTGAAAGGCGCGAGATTATCTTGCAAATGAGGGGGGTTGCGCCAGCAAACTCTGCGACGGCGCGGTAAATGAGCAGCGAGTGTGGGTTCGGACGCGCACTGCCCCTATAATCGGGGCACTTTGTTTGTGGAGCCTGTTATGCCGAATCTCCGTCTTGCCGACCTCACCGCCGAAATCGAAGCCAACGTGCGCCGCGCACTGCTGGAAGACATCGGCAGCGGCGACATCACCGCACAGTTGATCCCGGCCGAACGGCTGGCCACGGCCGCCATCATTACCCGCGACAACGCAGTCATTTCCGGTACGGCCTGGGTCGATGCAGTGTTCCGCCAGTTGGACCCACGCGTCGCCGTGCATTGGCAGGTGGCCGACGGTGAGCGCGTCAGCCCCAATCAGGTGCTGTTCCGCCTTGAAGGACCAGCACGCTCGCTGCTCAGCGGCGAACGCTGTGCGCTGAATTTCCTGCAATTGCTCTCCGGGGTCGCTACCCGCGCGCAGTACCTGGCGGATTTTGTCGCGAGCACTCAGGTCAAGCTGTTGGACACCCGCAAAACCCTGCCGGGCCTGCGCCTGGCGCAGAAGTACGCGGTGACCTGCGGCGGCTGCCACAACCACCGTATCGGTTTGTACGACGCGTTCCTGATCAAGGAAAACCATATTGCCGCCTGTGGTGGCATCGCCCAAGCCATCACCGCCGCGCACAAGATCGCCCCCGGCAAACCGGTGGAAATCGAAGTGGAAAGCCTGCAGGAACTGCGCGAAGCGCTGGCGGCGGGCGCCGATATCATCATGCTCGATGAGCTGAGCCTGGAAGACATGCGTGAAGCCGTGCGCCTGAATGGCGGCAAGGCCAAGCTGGAGGCCAGCGGCGGGATCAATGAAAGCACGCTGCTGCCTATCGCCGAGACCGGGGTGGACTACATCTCCATTGGCGCGATGACCAAGGATGTAAAAGCGGTGGATCTGTCGATGCGTCTCAGCATCTGAGGAAAATCTGCAGGAGCCGGGTTGCCGGCTCCTGCAGGCTGATTCAAACAACCAGGCCGTTCATCTCGCAATATTCTTCCCAGTCGACGCCCAGTACCTCAGATGCCTCCTTGTGCAAGGCGAGCCTGGCGGCTTCGAATTCTTCCGGTGTCGACGTGTAATAGAGGGTCAGCTCCCAGGGCTGGTAGCCCCGGCTCTCGGCCTCGTCCTCGAATGCCCACTGAATCTGGTCGCGCTGATCATCGGCGCTCAGGTCCTTGATCTCTTCTTTAAGCTGCGGCGATTCCTCGAGGTATTTTTCGAGGGCTGCTTGATGCCGAACTTCCTGGGTCATTTCAGTTGTGGTCATGTTGTTCTCTTAGATCGAGGAATGGGGATGCATCTGGGTCATCAAGGTTGCGCAGATACAAAAGAGCGGGCGCAAATGCCAGCTCGTCTGGCCTTCAGAACCATTCTGGGATCATCTGAAAACAGTGTTGCCTTTGAGACAGTGTTGCCTTTGAAGCAGTAGTGCCCTTTTGCCCGAGACAGGAATCGAACCTGCGACCTTCGCGTTACGAGTGCGCTGCTCTACCGGCTGAGCTACACGGGCGGTGGGCTAAAGCTAGCACCGCATCGGGCGTCCGGCAACTTGCGGCCCTCAACGGGCAATCACGCCCTGGGTCCAAAAGCGGGGTCGCAGCAAATTGTCATGGCTGTCCAGGTACTGCCGCTGGGCTTGGGTGATGTGCGGGATGTCGCGCGCTGCGATGAAGATCAACAGACCAACGGCCAATACACTCAGGGTTTTCCACGCCCCCCGCAACCATGGCACCGCTGCGAAGGCCGGCAACCGCCACTCATGCAGTGCCAGCAGCCAGCCCACGACCAGCGCCAGCCACACCTGGGAGACTGGCATCACAATCACGCCGTCGACCATGGACTGCACCAACGCGCCAACCAATGCCGCAAACAGGCATAGCCTCAGCAGGTCCGCACGTTCGGCGGACAGCGCGCGCTCACGCAGCACAGCCAACGTGGCCCAGCCACCTCGCCACGCCAAGGCCGCAACGCACACGGCGGATGGCACTCCCCATTCACTGGCCCATTGCAGGATAGCCTGGTGGGGGTGAGCGGCAATCTTGTTGGCAATATCGGCAAAATGCATCGGCCCGAAGCCCAGCCAGGGGCGCTCGACGAGCATATGCCACGCCTGCCACCAGATCGGGCCACGCCCCGACAGCGAGGTGGTGAGGCGATCACGCGCAGCATTGGTAATCTCGATTCCCAGGTAATCCGCCAACACCGTGAACAACAGCCAGTACAGCAACAAGCCGCATGACACTGCAGCCAATTGCCAGCCGAGCCAGCGCCGCCCCCAGGGCCCCAACATCGCCAGCGCCGCCCCGGCCACGCCGAGGCCAAGCCATGTACCGCGCGTGCCGCCGCTGATCGCGATCAACCACCAGACACACAGCAACGCAAATACCAGGCCTCGCTGGGTTCGAGAGGCCTTGGGCAGTAACAGGGGGAGCGCCAGCAGCGGCAAGGTAAAGGTCTGGAACTGGCCGTAAAAGCGCTTGTTGGAAAAGCTCGACAGCAACAGGTCAGGGTCCAGCGTCAGCGCACCACTGCTGAAGGCCACCGCGCCGGCGTACAGGTATTGGATGGATTTGATCAGGCACAGCAACACCACGACCATGACCAGCAAACGGTCCAGAGGCTCACCTTCGCGGCGACGCAGCACGGCAAACGCCACGGTGATCGCCGCGCAACCGACAAACAACGCCACTTCGGTAAACGCCCAGAGCGGCTGTCGGGCCAGCGCCGAGGACACCAGCCCCAGCACGATGATCAGCGCAAGCCCGAGGGCCGTGAACCGATCCACCAACCGCTCCTGCGAAGTCACCGACAGCCCATACAGCACCGCGCAGACGGCAATGGCAATCTGCAATGTCCGCTGTAGATCATGCCCACTGAAGGGCACGCATATCCCCACAACCAGCAAACACACCGTCACTACCAGGAAAATACTGCCGCGCTGCTGTACAGATAACGACATCGGCCACCTCTACGTCCATGTGGATGGTTTAGCAGTCAGGCACCGTCGGCGCCGCAACCTTTGGCTGCATATTTGGCATCGGCGGTCGTACTGCACTTCCAGCCCGTGGTGGCATTGCGCGTGAGGTTGATGCTCTTGCCCAGCACCGGTGCCGGTGCGTCGAGTATTTCGCAACTGATGGAACCGGCCCCCGTGGCAACGTCGCCGGAGACGTCGATCTTGCAGTTGGCCGTGGGGCTGGTGCCGCCGATCAATGCCAGGGTGGGCACGGTCCCTTGATTGAGGGTGTCTTCGTACCCGGCTTTCAACGCCGTGATTTCAGCCAGGCCGGCAGTGAATTTAGCCTTGGCCTGGTGGGTGGTGTACATCGGCAGGCCGATGGTGGCCAAAATGCCGATGATTGCCACGACGATCAGTAACTCGATCAGGGTAAAACCTTTCTGACGCATCACATTCACTCTCCAGAATAAAACTCATGACAAGGCGCGTCCTGCGCCCCGTATTTTGCAGCGGCGCCAGTGTACTCATCCGCAAGCGGTCAATCGCGCACAAGACGCACATTCTGACATTTTATCGGTGGTTCCCCGCCAGCCCGAATCCGTCACCTGACTAAGCTATAAATCTTCGACGACTTGTGTGCGGAACCGTGACATGAACAACGCCTCGACGATTTACGCCTGGGAAGGCATCAACCGCAAAGGACGCAAGGTCTGCGGGCATGCCACGGCGCACAACCCGGCCCTGGTAAAGGCGCAGCTGCGCCAGCAAGGCATCAGCCCCGGTCGCGTGCGCGAACGATCGCATTGGCTGCCGAGCTTCACCCCGCCCGTTAAACCGGCGGACATCACCTTGTTCACGCGCCAACTGGCCACGCTGCTCAAAGCCGGGATCGCACTGCTGCAGGCCTTCGACATCATCAGCGAAGGCTTCGACAACCCCTCGGTGCGCGAGCGGGTGCAGCGCCTGAAGCAGGAGGTCGCCGCCGGCACCAACCTGAGTGAAGCGTTGCGCAAACAACCGCGCTATTTCGATGAGCTGTACTGCAACCTGGTGGCTGCCGGTGAACAAGCGGGGGCACTTGAGACCTTGCTGGAGCGCGTGGCGGTCCACCGGGAAAAGAGCGAACGGCTCAAAGCCAGAATCAAAAAGGCCATGACCTACCCGATCGCAGTGCTGGTGGTCGCGAGCGTCGTCACCGGCGTGCTGTTGATCCACGTGGTGCCGCAATTCCAGACGTTGTTTGCCGGGGTCGACGGCAAGCTGCCGGATTTCACCCTCCACGTGATCGCGCTGTCCGAGTTCATGCAACGCGCCTGGTGGATCGTGGCGCTGGGCCTGGGGTCTGCAGCCATGGGGTTGCGTCACGCCTATCGCGCTTCAGTAGAGGTTCGTCGCTGGCTGGACGCCGGTTTGTTGAAAACGCCCCTGGCAGGCAAACTGCTGCAGAAATCGGCAGTAGCCCGCTTCGCCCGTACGCTCTCCACGACGTTTGCTGCCGGCGTTCCGCTGGTGCAGGCGCTGGGGTCGGTGGCCGGCGCTGCTGGTTCAGAACCGTTCAAACAGGCAATCGAGCTTATGCGACACGATGTATCCACCGGTATGCAATTGAATCAATCCATGGCCGCCAGCGGGCTGTTTCCCGGCATGGCGATCCAGATGACGGCGATCGGCGAAGAGTCGGGCACCCTGGACCGCATGCTGGAAAAAGTCGCCAGTCATTACGAGGCCGCAGTGGACGATCAGGTCGATAACCTCACGAGTTTGATGGAACCGCTGATCATGGTGGTATTGGGCGGAATTGTCGGGGCACTGGTCGTCGCCATGTACCTGCCGGTTTTCCAATTGGGGAGCGCATTTTGAGCCTGCTGCTGAGCGAGCACGCCTGGTTTTTTGTGTCGATGGCCTTGGTGCTGGGGGTGATCGTCGGCAGTTTTCTCAACGTACTGGTGTGGCGCCTGCCAAAAATGCTCGAACGGGAATGGCGAGCCCAGGCCCATGAAGTGCTCGGCTTGCCCGCCGAACCTGCAGGGCCGACCTACAACCTGATACTGCCCCACTCATGCTGCCCCCACTGCAATCACCCGATCCGCCCGTGGGAAAACATTCCCCTGCTCAGTTATCTGTTGCTCAAGGGCCGCTGCGCTCACTGCCGGGGAGCGATCAGTGCGCGCTACCCACTCACCGAACTGGCGAGCGGGTTGCTCTGCGCGCTGGTGGCCTGGCATTTCGGTTTCGGTTGGCAAGCCGCAGCGCTGATGCTGTTGAGCTGTGGGTTATTGGCGATGAGCCTGATCGATGCCGACCACCAACTGCTGCCGGATGTGCTGGTATTTCCGCTGCTGTGGCTGGGGCTGATCGTCAATAGCTTCGGGCTGTTCACCACGTTGCCCGATGCCCTGTGGGGCGCCGTGATCGGCTACCTGAGCCTGTGGAGCGTGTTCTGGCTGTTCAAACTGGCCACCGGCAAGGACGGCATGGGCCACGGCGACTTCAAGTTGCTCGCCCTGCTCGGGGCCTGGGGCGGCTGGCAGATCCTGCCGATGACACTGCTGATGTCATCGCTGGTGGGGGTATTTTGTGGCTTGATCCTGATGCGAATGCGCAAGGCCCAGGCGTCGACACCCATGCCATTTGGTCCATATCTGGCGATTGCCGGCTGGATTGCATTGCTCTGGGGTGGTCAAATAACCGACTTCTATTTGCAGTCTGTCGGTTTCAGATGACCAATTCTGTTGCAACACCCTGGATTCTTGGCCTGACTGGCGGTATCGGCAGTGGCAAGAGCGCAGCAGCCCAGCACTTTGTCGACCTGGGCATCGACCTGGTGGACGCCGATCACGCCGCGCGCTGGGTGGTCGAACCTGGGCGACCGGCACTGGCATGCATCGCCGAGCATTTCGGCGACGGCGTGCTGCAACCTGACGGCCAGCTGGACCGCGCCGCACTGCGTAAGCTGATCTTTGAAGTACCTGAAGAGCGACGCTGGCTCGAAGCCTTGCTGCATCCGCTGATTGGCGAAGAGATTCGCAGCCACTTGGCGCGCGCGCAGTCACCCTACGCGATTCTGGTGTCGCCGCTGCTGATCGAATCCGGCCAGTACAGCATGACCCAGCGCATCCTGGTGATCGACGTGCCGCAATCGCTGCAGATTCAGCGTACCCTGCAGCGCGATGGCATCAGCGAACAGCAGGTGCAGGCGATCCTCAAGGCCCAGTCCAGCCGCGAAGACCGCCTGAACCATGCCGATGACGTACTGGTCAATGACCAGGACCTGGCCTGGCTGCACAGCGAGGTCGAGCGACTGCACCACTTTTACCTTACTTTGCGTGGAGGCCGATCATGAGCCAACCCTTGACCGTCGATTGCCCAACCTGCGGCGCCCCCGTGGAATGGAAAGCGACCAACCTCAACCGGCCGTTCTGCTCGGACCGTTGCAAACTCATCGACCTCGGCGCGTGGGCCGCTGAGGAGCACAAGATCCCGGTAGCTCCGGACGCTGAGGACGAGCTGTTCTCCGAGGACCTGCCGCCGCGCCATTAAGGGCGCATAAAGGCATATTCCTGCTGGTCGTCGAGATTCTCTGCAAGGTATTGCAGCTCGTCGGCCAGGTCTTCGAAACTGCGCACCCCCTTGCTCTGCTGCACCACCGCGCTGAGCATGGCGCGCAGGGTCAAGCCCGGATCGAAACCGATTTCCTGTGCCGCGTCCTGGCTTCTGCGCAACTCCTGCCGTGCCCATTCGTACACACTCATGTCCGTGCTCCTGGAAAATTTTGCAGAGCATGGGCCTGCGCGACCCCGCGGGATTTGATCTGGATCAACGCCGCGAATCGTCATCCTTCCAGGGTGCCGACAGGTAGCGCGTGCGATTGAACGTCTCCAACCACTCCGGGCAAAACACCACCAGGGCGCTGATGACCATGCCGTTGATAAAGGCCTCGGGGAAGATGATCAGCCACAGGTAGCCGATGAAATCTTCCAGCCATTCCGGCATGGCAAAACGCCCGTCCAACCACAGCAGGCCCAATGCGGCCAGCAGGCAGAGCAACGCCGACAACGCAGCAGCGAAGAAACCGGAACAGAAGATGTACACGAAGGGATTGCGCGGTTGCGCCCGCTCCACCAGCAGTGCGCAGCCTTCAGTAACCAGCACCGGCAACACAATCAGCAGCATGCCATTGACGCCGAGGGCTGCGAGATCCTGGCGCCCCAGTGCCATCAGGCCCAGCTGGGCGGCAAACCCACCGACAATGGCTAACGGCCAATCCAGCAACAGGGTCACGGCAGTCATGCCGATAAAGTGGTAGGAAACCCCGGTATCGAAATCACGCCGTACCAGCCACAGCATGAACAGCGCGAATACCGTGCCGAACAGCAAATGCTGGCGCCGCCGGTCGGCAAACAACTCGACCCACGGCGAGCGCAGGATCGCCCACAGCAACACCGGCGCGTACAACAACCAACCGATGCCGAGCGTCGTCGGTGCCAGCACGGCGGCGCTGATCACGGCTTCACCTGCTCCAGGGCCTGGCGCAGTTCCGTGGCGGAGGCGTATTCGCGTTGCTCAATCAATTGGCCTTTATCCAACTGCAGCCACAGCACTTTATCCACGGCGCCCGGGTAGCGCGGGGTGATGCGCGCCTCCCGATCGAGCATGACCCGGTAGTTGTAGGCCTGCATGGCGGGTACCGCGAACAGCTTGGCGATCAGCCGGGGCATGCGCTGTATGTCCGCGACAAACACCGCATGCCGTGCTTCCAGGTAACCTTTGGGCTGGCCTTGCAGCGCTGCGTCCACCTGCTTGGCGGCGTCCATGCTGCGCGCGACCAGCAGAATCTGCGCCTGATCATTCAGGGTGTAGGCCTGGTCAAATTGATCCAGCAGGGTCCACGGCGCCAGGCGCTCTCCCACCTCGACGGCCTGGGCGCACAAGGGCAGCAGGCCAAGCAACAGCAGCAGAAAAAACTTCACAGCGGACTCCTCATCCTCGGCATAGCGGTCGAGTAGCCAGTCTACACCGACCTTTTGCAGCGGGACTTCCTGCGGTCATCATTTGGACGCTAAGCTGCAAGCATGGATGACTCAGATTATTTGCGCCTGCTCACCGTAGCGGCCGAACAAGCCAATGCTTTTCTGTCCAATGCCCGCAAATGGGAGCGTGAGCGTTGGGTCTGCCAGCGCCTGTTGCAAGGCTTGAATGTGCCTTATCGGGCCGAGGAGTTTCACGCCGCCGGGCAGGAACCGCCGGACGTGCTGTTTCGCGATGCCAGTTTCGAAGTGTTTTTCGTATTGGATGAGGGACGGCGCCTGAACGACGAATGGCGCGACGAATTGCTGCGCCGGCGCAGTGCGTTTTCCCTCAGCCAACTGGTGCGGCGCGAAGCCAAGCCTCGGCGCATTCCCGCCCACGAATTCCTGCTGCGCCTGGCGCCGACCCTGCGCAAGAAGGCCCATAACTACAAGGAACGCGGGATGGACCTGGGCGAGTTGGACATCGTCGCCTTCACCAGCCTCAAGCGCGAAGTGCTGGACCTCAACAGCCACTTCCCGCCGCCTACCGAATACCTGCGCCAGGGCTGGCGCTCGCTGTCGCTGGTTGGGCCGACATTTGCGCGGGTATTGTTCGCGCATCCGGATGCACCGGATTTCTTGCGCAACAACCTGGGGCGCAGCATAGTGTTCGACGTGGGCATCAGCCTGTGACGCAGGCACAGGCTACGCTTGTGGCGAGACCGCCCACTTCCCGACTGTAACGTGGCGCCCTTTTGCAACGTCTACCTGACGAGGCCTTTATGACCAGCCGCCTGAACCCCGATGACCAACAGCATGTCGAAGAGTACCTGCAACTCTCCCAGAACCAAGTCGAGCGCAAGCCTTTCCGGCCGTGGCTGCTCCTTGGTGTGGTGCTGGTGGTGGTGATCGGGCTCGGGTTGCTGAGCCGCCTTTTGAGTTACCTGACGCTATGAGCTGCCTGGCGCTCGCGGGGGTAACTGCTCCGATTTCTTTTAGCCTTGCGAGATATCCCCATGACCCATCGTATTATTATCGTCGGCGGCGGCGCCGGCGGCCTGGAGTTGGCTACCCGCCTGGGTAAGACTCTGGGCAAGCGCGGCACCGCCAGCATCACGCTGGTAGACGCCAACCTGACCCATATCTGGAAGCCGTTGCTGCACGAAGTGGCTGCCGGCTCGCTGAACTCTTCGGAAGACGAACTCAATTACGTCGCCCAGGCCAAATGGAACCACTTCGAGTTCCAACTGGGACGCATGAGCGGACTCGACCGTGAGCAGAAGAAAATCCAGCTGGCCGCCACCCTCGATGAAGAGGGCCGTGAGCTGGTGCCCGCGCGCGTGCTGGGCTATGACAGCCTGGTGATTGCGGTCGGTAGCACCACCAACGACTTCGGTACCGAAGGCGCCGCACAGCACTGTCTGTTCCTCGACACCCGCAAGCAGGCCGAGCGCTTCCATCAGCAATTGCTCAACCACTACCTGCGCGCCCATGCCGGGCAGACCGATACCATTGAACAGATCAGCGTTGCCATCGTTGGCGCCGGTGCCACCGGCGTGGAGCTGGCTGCCGAGCTGCATAACGCCGCCCACGAACTGGCAGCGTACGGCCTGGACCGCATCAAGCCGGAAAACATGCACATCACCCTGATCGAAGCCGGCCCACGGGTATTGCCCGCGCTGCCGGAGCGCATTGGCGGACCTGTGCATAAAACCCTGGAGAAACTTGGGGTGACCGTGCTGACCAACTCGGCGGTCAGCGAAGTGACGGCCGACGCGCTGATCACCAGCAGCGGCCAGGTGATTCCTGCCAGCCTCAAGGTGTGGGCAGCCGGTATTCGCGCGCCTGGCTTCCTCAAGGATATCGATGGCCTGGAAACCAACCGCATTAATCAGCTGCAAGTGCTGCCGACGCTGCAGACCACCCGCGACGAAAATATCTTCGCCTTTGGCGATTGTGCCGCCTGCCCGCAACCGGGCACTGACCGTAATGTACCGCCACGCGCCCAGGCGGCTCACCAGCAGGCCTCGTTGCTGGCCAAGTCGCTGAAGCTGCGGATCGAGGGCAAGGACCTGCCGTCTTACAAGTACACCGACTACGGCTCGCTGATCTCGCTGTCGCGGTTCTCGGCGGTAGGTAACCTGATGGGCAACCTCACCGGCAGCGTGATGCTCGAAGGCTGGCTGGCGCGGATGTTCTATGTGTCGCTGTACCGCATGCACCAGATGGCGCTGTATGGCTTCTTCCGCACGGCGATGCTGATGCTGGGCAGCAAGATCGGACGCGGGACCGAGCCGCGCCTCAAGCTGCACTGATACCGCACAACCCTGTGGGCGCTGGCTTGCTGGCGATGGTGGTGGGTCAGCCGACGAAAGTGTCGCTGATACAACGCTTTCGCGGGCAAGCCCGCTCCCACAGGGGAACTGCGCTGGCTGCCAGTTCCCACATTGGAATTGCGCTGGCTTCTACAGAGGTTGAATTTCGGGCAAAAAAAATCCCCGTATCTTTCGATACGGGGATTTTTAATATGGTCGGGGTAAGGGGATTCGAACTCCTGACATCCTGCTCCCAAAGCAGGCGCGCTACCGGACTGCGCTATACCCCGGTAAAAAAAAGGCGACCTTTCAGTCGCCTTCTTCGATCAGCGCTTTTGGCCTCTGATCTTAAGATTCGATTCCAGCGTTAACTGGTCTCAAAAATGGTGGGTCGTGTGGGATTCGAACCTACGACCAATTGGTTAAAAGCCAACTGCTCTACCAACTGAGCTAACGACCCAAATATGGTCGGGGTAGGGGGATTCGAACTCCCGACATCCTGCTCCCAAAGCAGGCGCGCTACCGGACTGCGCTATACCCCGGTTTGAAATTGGCTCCGTGACCAGGACTCGAACCTGGGACCCAATGATTAACAGTCATTTGCTCTACCGACTGAGCTATCACGGAACTACATATTTCAAAGTACAACTTTTGCTGCGGTGTAACCTTCTCTTCGACCCGTCCGTATCGCTACGTTCATGTCTCTGAGGCGCGCTATTCTACAATCTTAAAAACCCCTGTCAACCCTTTAAATTGCTTTTAAGACAATGATTTGCGCTTCTTTCTGATTTCTTCTTGGGGAGAAGAAACCCGTGGGCTGACGTTGCTGCGGGGCGCACTTTACAAGCCTTTGCCTTACAGTTCAACGCCCTATCGAAAAAAAAGGCCCCGCAATGCGGGGCCTCCTCTTATCGCCATACAGGCCGGGCTCAGTGGAAGACGATTTCGTCGTTTTCCACCGTCGCCGTGACGCTGGTGCCTGGCATGAAGCTGCCCGACAGGATCAACTGCGCCAGCGGGTTTTCGATCCAGCGCTGGATCGCACGCTTCAACGGCCGTGCGCCATACACCGGGTCGTAACCGACCGCGATCAGTTTGTCCAACGCCTCGCGGCTCAGCTCCAGCGACAGCTCGCGCTCGGCCAGGCGGCCACGCAGGCGACCCAACTGGATCTCGGTAATGCCCGCGATCTGATCCCGCGCCAAAGGCTCGAAGATCACCACTTCATCGACCCGGTTGATAAATTCCGGACGGAAGTGCGTGGTCAGTGCGTCCATCACCGCAGCACGCTGCGCTTCGCGATCACCCACCAACTCCTGGATCTGCGCCGAGCCCAGGTTGGAGGTCATCACGATCACCGTATTGCGGAAGTCCACGGTACGCCCGTGACTGTCCGTCAGACGGCCATCTTCCAGCACCTGCAGCAGGATGTTGAACACATCCGGGTGGGCCTTCTCGACCTCATCCAGCAGGATCACCGAGTAAGGCTTGCGCCGCACGGCTTCGGTCAGGTAACCGCCCTCCTCGTAGCCCACATAGCCTGGTGGCGCACCGATCAAGCGGGCCACCGAGTGTTTCTCCATGAATTCGGACATATCGATCCGCACCATGGCCTCTTCGGTATCAAAGAGGAACTCGGCCAAGGCCTTGCACAGCTCGGTCTTGCCCACGCCGGTCGGGCCGAGGAACATGAACGAGCCGCTTGGGCGGTTCGGGTCGGACAAGCCGGCCCGGGAACGCCGCACCGCGTTGGACACCGCGACCACCGCCTCTTCCTGGCCGATGACGCGTTGGTGCAAGAGGTGCTCCATCTTCAGCAACTTGTCGCGCTCGCCTTCGAGCATCTTCGACACCGGGATGCCGGTCCACTTGGAGACGACCTCGGCGATTTCCTCCTCGGTCACCTTGCTGCGCAGCAGCTGGTTCTCGCTGTGGCCATGCTGGTCGACCATCTGCAGGCTGCGCTCCAGGTCCGGGATTACCCCGTACTGCAACTCGGCCATGCGGTTCAGGTCGCCTTTACGGCGCGCCGCTTCCAACTCCTGACGCGACTGCTCGATCTTTTGCTGGATCTGGGCGGAGCCCTGTACTTCGGCCTTTTCCGAGGTCCAGATTTCTTCGAGATCCGAGTATTCGCGTTCGAGGCGGACGATTTCTTCCTGGAGTTTTTCCAGGCGTTTCTTCGCCGCATCGTCCTCTTCTTTCTTCAGGGCCTGGGATTCGACTTTCAGTTGAATCAGGCGCCGATCCAGACGGTCGAGCACTTCCGGCTTGGAGTCGATCTCCATGCGGATGCGGCTGGCCGCTTCGTCGATCAGGTCGATGGCCTTGTCCGGCAACTGCCGGTCAGTGATATAGCGATGGCTCAATTTGGCCGCCGCAATGATCGCGCCGTCGGTAATCGCCACCTTATGGTGGACCTCATAGCGTTCTTTCAGGCCACGCAGGATCGCGATGGTGTCTTCTTCGCTCGGTTCTTCCACCAGCACTTTCTGGAAACGCCGCTCCAGGGCTGCGTCTTTCTCGATGTACTGGCGGTACTCGTTGAGCGTCGTGGCACCCACGCAATGCAACTCACCCCGCGCCAATGCGGGCTTGAGCATGTTGCCTGCGTCCATCGAGCCTTCGCCTTTACCGGCGCCGACCATGGTGTGCAGTTCGTCGATAAACAGAATGATCTGCCCTTCCTGCTTCGACAGCTCGTTCAACAGGGATTTGAGGCGCTCTTCGAATTCACCACGGAACTTGGCACCGGCGATCAGCGAACCCATGTCCAGGGACAACAGGCGCTTGCCTTTGAGACCGTCCGGCACTTCACCGTTGATGATGCGCTGGGCCAGGCCTTCGGCAATCGCGGTCTTACCCACGCCAGGCTCGCCGATCAGCACCGGGTTGTTCTTGGTGCGACGCTGCAGGACCTGGATAGTGCGACGAATCTCATCGTCACGGCCGATCACCGGATCCAGCTTGCCTTCTTCGGCGCGCTTGGTCAGGTCGACGGTGTACTTGTCCAGGGCCTGGCGCGACTCCTCATGGTTGGGGTCGTTGACCGCCTCGCCGCCGCGCAGGTTGTTGATGGCGTTTTCCAGGGCTTTCTTGCTCACGCCCTGCCCCAGCAACAATTTGCCAAGCTTGCTGTTGTCGTCCATGGCGGCGAGCAATACCAGCTCGCTGGAAATGAACTGGTCACCTTTCTGCTGGGCCAGGCGATCGGCCTGGTTGAGCAGACGTGCCAGGTCCTGCGACATGTTCACGTCGCCGGTAGGGTTTTGGATTTTCGGCAGTTGGTCGAGCTCTTTGCTCAACTCCTTGCGCAGGCTGTTGACGTCAAAGCCCACCTGCATCAGCAAGGGCTTGATAGAACCACCTTGCTGATCCAGAAGCGCCTGCATCAAGTGCGCAGGCTCGATGGCCGGGTGGTCGAGGCCCACCGCCAACGATTGAGAGTCCGATAAGGCCAACTGCAATTTGCTGGTTAAACGATCTATACGCATTAGTCACCTTCCTTTTGAGCAGGCCGGAGCTATGTGCGAGCGAGCTTGCTCGCGATAAACACATCCTGAATGAAGAAACCTGCCAGATACCCCTATAGATGGGGTGGATTCTGGAAGATTCAAGCGACCGACGGTTGATATGGATCAGCGTTGACCCAGATCAACAGAGTCTAGCGTTCAAGCCAGATAAGGGAGGCAAAACGACCGGTGCGGGGGCTGCGCCGGTAAGAAAAGAAGCGCGGGTCGGTGACGGTGCAGAAGCCGCCACCATAAACCGCGGTGATGCCACGTGCCGCCAGGCGCAGGCGGGCCAACTGGTAGATATCGGCCATGAACTTGCCGGGATTGCGGCTCGGCACAAAGGCCTCGGCGGCAACCGGCAGTTGCTGCATAAAGGCCTCACGCACTTCCGGGCCGACTTCAAAAGCCTGTGGACCGATGGCCGGGCCCAGCCACACCAACACCTCACCGGGATCGGTATCCAGGCTTTCGAAGGCGGCTTCGAGCACACCCGCTGCAAGGCCACGCCAGCCGGCATGGGCTGCTGCGACACGCGTACCGGCACGGTTGCAGAATAATGCGGGCAGGCAATCGGCGGTCATGGACGTGCAGGCGATGCCGGGCGTGCTGCTCCAACTGCCATCGGCTTCGGCGGTCACTCCAGGATTCGCCTCGACCACCTTCACCCCATGGACCTGACGCAGCCAGGCGGGCTGGATATCAAAGGCATCAGTGAGGCGACGGCGGTTTTCGAGTACAGCCTCCAGGCTGTCCTCGACATGATCGCCCAGGTTGAGACTGTCGAACGGCGCCAGGCTGACGCCGCCCGCACGGGTGGTGACGCAGGCCTTGACCTGAGCCGGCGCGGGCCAGTCAGGAATCAGCCAGTCACTCATCCGATAAACGCCTCGCGATCCTGCTTGAGCAGCGACAGCAACCAGACCAGATCGTCTGGAAGAGGCGATTCCCAGCTCATCCGCTTACCGCTCGTCGGATGATCCAGCTCCAGGAAACGTGCATGCAGTGCCTGGCGCGGGAAGTTTTTCAGCGAATCAACCATGGTCGCACTGGCCGCCGGTGGAATGCGGAAGCGGCCACCGTAGGCCGGGTCGCCGACCAACGGGAAGTTGATGTGGGCCATGTGCACACGAATCTGGTGGGTACGCCCGGTTTCCAGCTTGACCCGCACATGGGTGTGGGACCGGAAACGCTCCAGCACACGGTAGTGGCTGACGGCCTGCTTGCCACCTTCCATTACCGCCATACGCTGGCGCTGCTGGCCGTGGCGACCAATTGGGGCGTTGATCTTGCCACCCGCCACCACCACGCCGATCACGATGCACTCGTAGATCCGGCTGACACTGCGGCTCTGCAATTGCGTCACCAGCTGTGTCTGCGCCTGGATGGTCTTGGCCACCACCATCAGGCCGGTGGTGTCCTTGTCCAGGCGGTGCACGATGCCACAACGCGGGACATTGATGATGTCCGGCACGTGGTGCAACAGAGCATTGAGCAAGGTGCCATCAGCGTGCCCGGCCGCCGGGTGAACCACCAGGCCTGCGGGTTTGTTGATGACCAGGATGTCGTCGTCTTCATAGACGATATCCAGCTCGATGTCCTGGGCGACCCATTCTCCCTGGGCTTCCTGCTCGGCAGTCAGCTCAAGAATCGCACCGCCATGCACTATGTCTCGCGGGCGGATAACCGCTCCATCCACAGTCAGGCGGCCGTCTTTGATCCAGGCGGAAAGGCGCGAGCGCGAGTGCTCAGCGAATAATTGTGCGGCGACTTGATCGAGGCGTTGGCCGCCCAATTCGGACGGCACCTCTGCGCGAAGTTCAATTTTATCGGACATGCTCAGACTAGGCGTGGCACAGCCTTTGGTTTCGGCTGCGCGCTTGTGGTTAAATACGGCGTCTTTTGCCCCGAGGCTTTCAACGGGGCGCTCATCATAACAGGACGGCCCCGCCCAAGACAGCGGCCGTCATAGGGACGCAAGCCGCCATGCAAGTGAAACACCTGCTGCTGATCGCCATCCTCGCCATGACTGCTGCTTGCTCGTCAACAAAGGAAGTCGTCGACGAAAACCTGAGCGAAGTCGAGTTGTACCAACTGGCTCAGAAAGACTTGGACAATAATAGCTACACCAGCGCCACAGCGAAGCTGAAGGCACTGGAGTCGCGCTATCCGTTCGGGCGCTACGCCGACCAGGCCCAGCTCGAGCTGATCTACGCCAACTACAAGAACGCCGAGCCGGAAGCTGCCAAGTCCGCCGCCGAGCGTTTCATCCGCCTGCACCCGCAGCACCCGAACGTCGACTACGCCTACTACATGAAGGGCCTGACCTCGTTCGACCAGGACGTCGGCCTGCTGGCGCGCTTCCTGCCGCTGGACATGACCAAGCGTGACCCGGGCGCTGCCCGCGACTCCTACAACGAGTTCGCCCAGCTGACCAGCCGCTTCCCCAACAGCCGCTACGCGCCGGACGCCAAGCAGCGCATGATCTACCTGCGCAACCTGCTGGCTTCCTACGAGATTCACGTGGCTCACTACTACCTGACCCGTCAGGCTTATGTAGCGGCAGCCAACCGTGGTCGTTATGTCGTGGAAAACTTCCAGGAAACGCCTTCGGTCGGTGATGGCCTGGCAGTGATGACCGAGGCTTACCAGCGCCTGCACCTGGACGAACTGGCCAGCACCAGCCTGGAAACCCTCAAGCTCAACTACCCTGACCACCCAAGCCTGAAGGACGGCCAGTTCGTGCCTCAGGTTGCCGAAGCCGACAACCGTTCGTGGCTGAGCAAGTACACCCTGGGCCTGATCGAGTCCCGTCCGCCGCTGCCGCCGGGCGAAACCCGCGCCAACCAGGACGTGATCAAGCAGTACCAGGACGCCAAGGACGCGATCCCTTCGGACCTCAAGCCACACGACGAGAACGGCGACGTGATCGAAGAGCAAGAGCCGCAGGCCCTGGGCAACAACCAGGACCGCTCGTGGTTCAGCTACATGACCTTCGGTGTGTTCGACTGATTCAGTCGACGCAACGCAAAAGGGAGCCCCACGGGGCTCCCTTTTTTATGCGCCAGCATTATTGCGCTGTGCGCCTGTCGCGTCCTTGGCTAAACTGGCCCATTACTTATCGAGAAACTGCCCATCATGGTTCGTCTACTGTTCTGGATTGCCGTCATTGCTGCCGCGGTATGGTTCTGGCGCAAATTCAAAAGCCCGACCGCCAGACAGCAACGCCCCGGCGAACCGGGCGCAGCCCTGATGGTGCGCTGCGCACATTGCGGCGTGCATCTGCCGCAGGATCGCGCCCTCAGCTCACGCCAGGAGTGGTATTGCACGCAGGCGCATCTGGAACAGGGGCCGAAGTCTATCCAGCGTTGAGGCGACCAGCGGGCGCGTAGGGTGCTGGATCAATGATCGGCGCTCTCTCCAGCAACAAATCCGCAAACAGCTGGCAGGACGCCGGCGCCAGCACCAGGCCATTGCGGTAATGCCCGCAGTTGAGCCATAGCCCATTAAAGCCCGGCACCTGGCCGATATACGGAATACCTTCCGGAGAGCCGGGGCGTAAACCGGCCCAGTGCCCCACCACTTCGGCATCTGCCAAGGCTGGAATCAGCTCCACCGCCGACGCCTTCAAGCTTTCCAGCGCAGTGTCGGTAGGCGTCTTGTCGAAGCCTTCATGCTCCAGGGTGCTGCCGATCAGGATGTGCCCGTCGCGCCGGGGAATCGCATAGCGCCCCTTGGCCAGGACCATGCTCGAGAGGAAATCCGAGGCACATTTGTACAGAATCATCTGTCCCTTGACCGGCTCCACCGGCAGCGCCAACCCCAGCGTACCGAGCAGCTGACCACTCCACGCCCCCGCCGCCAGCACGACCTGATCGCCATGGATCGGGCCATCCGCCGTGTTCACGCCCACGACATTGCCATCCTCGAGGACAAAACCAGCTACCTCGCATTGCTCGTGAATCGTCACACCCGGCAACGCCAACAGTGCCGCCTTGAGCGATTTGACCAACCGCGGGTTGCGCACATTGGCCACGTTGGCCATGTAGATCGCCCGGGCATAGCCGCCACCCAGTACCGGGACGGCATCGTGGGCAGCGGACACATCCACTTTGCTCAACGGCCGGCCTTCACGTGCCGCCCAGGCCAGGGCCTCGGCTTCGTCATCCAGATCGAGCCAGTACAACCCGGTGGTATGCACCTCCGGGTCAACGCCTGTGGCCGCAAACAGCCGCTCGGCCAGCTGTGGATAAAAATCCTGGGACCAATGGGCCAGCGCAGTGACCGCCGGGCTGTAGCGCCATGGGTACAAGGGCGAAACAATGCCACCGCCGGCCCAGGAAGACTCCTGCCCCACGCCCGCGCGCTCCAGCAGCACCACCGCCTGCCCTTGCGTCGCCAGGTTGTACGCCGTCAACAAGCCGATAACACCGCCACCGACAATCACCACTTGCTGTTGCTTAGCCATCATTTGATCCAGCCGATAAATAGGAACAAGCGCACCCGGCGCCCAATCATCCAGCACTCTCATCATTGCCCCCAGCATGTCTTGCGCGACATGGCGGGTGCGGCGCCAAGGTTGGCCCGCGCACCGCTGCTGGTCAGGCTGAAGTCACCACAGGGATCGCCGGCCATTCCAGAGTCGACGGCAGGCGTAGCCACCAGGCGGTAATCCTGAGGGTTCAATGCTGCGGTGATTCTATAGCGATCATTGCCCGTACTGACGCCGCTTGCGTCAATAAAAGTACCGTTCCTCGCATAAAAGCGCTCCAGGTACTGAGCCTGCTCGGTCAACAGCGCGACGATCTCGGCGCGATAGACTTTTTTCACATGACCGGCGTACCCGGGGTAAGCGATACCGGCCAGAAGCCCGATGATCGCCACGGCGATCAGTAACTCGATCAGGGTAAAACCCTGGCTATCCATGTCCATCCCTCTACTCCTTATTGAAGTTGTCGCCAGGCCACTCGCCGAAACCACGACCGCCCGTCCTCCTCTACCCGCACATACACACTCTCCAGCACCGTACGCGATTGGCCACTGAACCCGACCGCGGTCACTCGGTACAAGGTGGCCGGGGTTTGCGCCGGCAAATGCGCCACCCCCACGCCAGTCCCCAGGGATTGCACACCGTAGAGACCACCTTTCAGGCCGGCCCAATTCACGCCCGACACGGGATTCACGCCAGCACCTGTCACCGAGAACGCCTCACCCGGTGGCGCACAGGTGACGAACGATTGGCACGGCGCCAACCCCGCAAACTCCCGCCGCACCCTTGACTCACCCAGCCTCAAGCCACTTTCAGCCGTCTGAAGTGACTGGTTGCGATGCCAGAGGCTCGCGGCGATCTTTTGCTGCGTCACAGCCATTTGCATCGATGACAAACCGACCAGCGACAACAGCAGCAGAAACACCAGGCTGATCAACAGCACCATGCCGCCTTGACGAGAAAACACCATGGCCGCCCTACCCCACACGGTTTCTCAGCGCCGCCGCGACGCTGTAGGTTTGATCCTTGACCCGGCCTGTCGGGTCTTGCAGCGTCATCAGGATGCGCACGCTGCGTATCAAGGCAGCGTCGACCGGGCTGTCGTCGTAGCGCGCCACCGTCAATGAGTCCAACCTGTCGGCCATGCCAAAACTGATTTCGAAACGCTGCACGTTATCCACCAGCACCGCCTTGGCCCGCGCAGCGGGCGTGCTGACCTTCAACTGCCCCGCCTCAAAGGTGTAGGTAAGCTGGCGTAGCGCAAAAGAGATTTGCCCAGGCGTTGGCGCAGGTGCGCTGGCGGAGTAGGCATGGGCAGTGCCGGTGCAGTCGGACAGCACCGTCCAGTCGGGTTTGCCACCTGCGATATCAGCGGTGATCAACGTCAGCGACTTTGAGGCGCCCACGGCACTCCAGGCGACAGGCCGGTCAAAGGCCGGCGGGGCATTCTCGATAACCGCTGTCGCCAGGCAGCCAAACATGCCGGCCTGGCGAATGTCCTGGATCAACTTGCCCAGGGCAAACCGCGCATCATCCTGCAGCAACATCGCCGCCTGCTGACTGGCAGAGGTCGTTCGCGAGCTGATCGCCACCTGGCTCACGCCGAGGATCAGCACCAGCCCGACGGCCAGGGCCAACAGTAATTCCACCAGGCTGAAACCGCGTGCGTCCCTCCTCACTGTGCGGCCTCCATGCGACTGGTCAGGGTGAAGGTTTCGCGCGCACCCGGGGTATGCGTGCCGCGTTGATCGTTCCAACTGATGCTGACAGTCACCTCATTGGCGCCGATCACCACCGAACCCGTCGCGCTCTCCCCGGCGAAACCGCGAATATTCGCCTCGAAGTCATGCAGATCCAGATCGCGCACGCTGGCGTTTGCGGTACTGGCCGGCACGCTCGCCCCGGCGCGCCATGCGTAATCGGCACCGGCATTGGCGCGAATTCGGTCGAGCATGTCGTAGGCGATGAAACTGGCCTGGCTGGTCATCCGTGAACTGTCGGTGTACTTGAGCGCGTTCAACTGGATCACTGCCGCACCCAGCAGGCCGACGGCGAGAATCAGCACCGCCATCAGCACCTCGATCAATGTAGTGCCGCCCTGGTGCCTGGGCGCGGCATTAAAAAAGCAGGTAGTCGGACAGGCAAGCATTACCGTCGTCATCCGTGTCGAAGGCCAAGGGAAGCAGGAAAATCCTGCTGTGCGGCCCAAGACTAGCGTCGGTTGTCAGCCCGCGCTGCTGCGGGAACAAAGGGAAATACTTTGGACATGAAGGCCATCATCCGTTACCGCCGACGTGGCGCTATACCTACGGCAGCACCCCAACACTGAATCGGGTCCACGGAGGGACAGCACATGCGACAACGCGGTTTTACCCTGATCGAACTGCTGCTCGGGCTGATCGTGAGCAGCATCCTGGCGCACCTGGCGGTGCCCAATTTCAAGCACCTGCTGGCGTCCCAGCAACGACAAAGTGCCGCACAATCGCTGGCGAGCGCGCTGCGCTTTACACGCACGCAAGCCATTGCACGCAACCAGGCGGTGGTGATTCACGCACGCGAAGACGACTGGAGCCAGGGTTGGCGGGTGATAGTGGATGTGAGTGGACGCGGCCATCTGGACGACGACAACCCGGTGCTGCTGGAGCGCCAGGACAGCGGGCAAGTAGCGATCGTGGGCAATGGGCCGGTCAAGAGCCAGGTTCGCTTCAGCGGGTTGGGTGAACCGGTATTTTCAGGTGGGGGATTCCGCGCCGGTACCGTGCACGTGTGCGCCACGGACGAGGTTCAGAGCCTGCACCAGATAGTGCTGGCCCCCAGCGGGCGCATCAGCCTGCGCAGCGACAGGGCCGAGCAGGCGTTGTGCCGGAGCTACTCCGGCACCCTGGCATTCAGAGCAGCGAGCGAACCCGCAGCTCCTTGGGCATGGAGAAAGTGATGTTCTCTTCACGACCAGCCAATTCATCCGCGCCGGTAGCGCCCCAGGCGTGCAACTGCTGGATAACTCCGCGCACCAGCACTTCCGGGGCCGAAGCGCCCGCAGTGATACCAATTCGCTCGACGCCATCGAACCAGCTGCGCTGCATGTCCTCGGCACCGTCGATCAGGTACGCCGGTGTCGCCATGCGCTCAGCCAACTCGCGCAGGCGGTTGGAGTTGGAGCTGTTAGGGCTGCCGACCACCAGCACGACGTCGCACTCATTGGCCAGTTGCTTGACCGCATCCTGGCGATTCTGGGTGGCGTAGCAGATGTCGTCCTTGCGTGGCCCGCCAATGGCCGGAAAGCGGCTGCGCAGCGCGTCGATCACGCGACTGGTATCGTCCATGGACAAGGTGGTCTGGGTCACGAAGGCCAAACGCTCGGGGTTGCGCACCTGCAGGTTGGCGACGTCTTTCTCGTCTTCCACCAGGTAGATGGCGCCGCCGTTGCTGGCGTCGTACTGCCCCATGGTGCCTTCGACTTCAGGGTGCCCGGCGTGGCCGATGAGGATGCATTCACGGCCGTCACGGCTGTAGCGCGCGACCTCGATATGCACCTTGGTGACCAGTGGGCAGGTGGCATCGAATACTTTCAGGCCACGGCCTGCCGCTTCGGTACGCACCGCCTGGGAAACACCGTGGGCGCTGAAGATGACGATAACGTCGTCCGGCACCTGGTCCAGCTCTTCGACGAAGATGGCACCGCGCGCGCGCAGGTCTTCGACCACGAATTTGTTGTGGACGACTTCATGGCGCACGTAAATCGGCGGCCCGAAGACTTCCAGGGCGCGATTGACGATTTCGATCGCCCGGTCCACGCCGGCGCAGAAGCCACGCGGGTTGGCGAGTTTGATTTGCATGCTGTGCCTCGTGTCTTTGTAGGAGCTGGCTTGCCTGCGATGCAGTCGACTCGGGTAGAAGGCAAACCGAGTGGATGCAATCGCAGGCAAACCAGCTCCTACAGGAACCGGTTTTGTCGGTCAGATTGCTTTAACGTCGATGATTTCAACGTCGAACGTCAAGGTTTTACCGGCCAACGGGTGGTTGAAGTCGATGGTCACTTGCGCGTCATCGAAGGTTTTGACCACACCTGGCAGCTCGGTATTCGCCGCGTCGTTGAAGATCACCAACAGGCCTTCCGACAGGTCCATGTCCTGGAACTGCGAACGCGGGATGATCTGCACGTTTTGCGGGTTGGGCTGGCCAAAAGCGTTTTCCGGCAGGATCTGCAGGGTGCGCTTGTCGCCGGCCTTGAAACCGAACAGGGCGGCTTCAAAACCCGGCAGCAGATTGCCGTCGCCGACCTTGAAGGTCGCCGGGGCTTTGTCGAACGTACTGTCGACCGTGTCGCCATTCTCCAGGCGCAGTGCGAAATGCAAAGTGACTTCCGTGTTCTGGCCGATGCGTTGCTCAGCCAATACCTGATCAGTCATTGACGGTCTCTCCGGTTTTCTTGCTCTTGAACATATCCAACGCCAGCATGATTGCACCGACGGTGATGGCGCTGTCGGCGAAGTTGAATGCCGGGAAATACCAGCGGTTCTGCCAATGCACCAGAATGAAGTCGATCACATGGCCCAGGGCAATGCGGTCGTACAGGTTGCCGAGCGCGCCACCCAGCACCAGCGCCAGGGCGATGGCGAGCCAGGTGTCATCGCGGCCAAGGCGTTTGAGCCAGACCACCAGCACCGCACTGACCACCACGGCGATCAGGGCAAACAGCCAGCGCTGCCAGCCGCCACTGTCAGCCAGGAAGCTGAAAGCGGCGCCGGTGTTGTAGGCCAAGGTCCAGCTGAAGTAATCCGGGATCACCACGATCTGCTGGAACATCTCCAGCGAGCCTTCGAAATGAGCCTTGCTGACTTGGTCGATGACCAGGACCAGCACGCTCAGTACGAGCCAGCCCAGACGTCCGAAACGACTGGCGTTAGGCATAGTGGCGAACCTCGCCAGTACCGCTGATGTTATCCACGCAACGGCCGCAGATTTCCGGATGCTCAGGGTTCACGCCGACATCTTCACGGCAGTGCCAGCAACGGGCGCACTTGGGGAAGGCCGACTTGACGACTTTGAGCTTGAGGCCCGGCACTTCAGTGGCCACGGCATCGGCCGGCGCCTGGGCAAAAGGTGCCAGGCTCGCGGTCGAGGTGATCAGCACGAAGCGCAGCTCGTTGCTCAGTTTGGCCAGGTCAGCGGTCAGGCCTTCCTCGGCAAACAGGGTGACTTCGGCTTGCAGGTTGCCACCCACGGCCTTGGCCGCACGCTGCACTTCCAGCTCCTTGTTCACCGCAACCTTCACGGCCATCACGCCTTCCCAGTACTCACGGCCCAGTTCGAAGTCGGCCGGCAGTTCGGTCAGGCCTTCGTACCAGGTGTTGAGCATCACCGATTCGTTACGCTCGCCCGGCAGGTATTGCCACAGTTCGTCGGCGGTGAAGGCCAGGATCGGTGCGATCCAGCGCACCAGCGCTTCGGAGATGTGATACAGCGCGGTCTGCGCCGAACGGCGGGCCTTGCTGTTGGCGCCGGTGGTGTACTGGCGGTCCTTGATGATGTCGAGGTAGAAACCACCCAGCTCCTGCACGCAGAAGTTGTGGATCTTCGAGTAGACGTTCCAGAAGCGGTATTCGCCGTAGTGCTCCTGCAACTCGCGTTGCAGCAACAGGGTACGGTCCACGGCCCAACGGTCCAGGGCGAGCATGTCCTCGGCCGGCAGGATGTCGGTGGCCGGGTTGAAACCGGTCAGGTTCGACAGCAGGAAGCGTGCGGTATTACGGATCCGGCGGTAGGCATCGGCGCTACGCTGCAGGATCTGGTCCGACACGGCGATTTCGCCCGAGTAGTCGGTCGACGCGACCCACAGGCGCATGATGTCGGCGCCCAGGGTGTCGTTGATCTTTTTCGGCTCGATCACGTTCTTCAGCGACTTGGACATCTTGCGACCCGTCTCGTCGACGGTGAAGCCGTGGGTCAGCAATTCGCGATACGGTGCGTGGTTGTCGATGGCGCAACCCGTCAGCAACGAGGAGTGGAACCAGCCACGGTGTTGGTCCGAGCCTTCCAGGTACAGGTCGGCGCGCGGGCCGCTCGCGTGGCCCATCGGGTGCGAGCCGCGCAGCACGTGCCAGTGGGTGGTACCCGAATCGAACCAGACGTCGAGGGTGTCGCTGATCTTGTCGTACAGCGGCGCTTCGTCGCCCAGCAGTTCGGCAGCGTCCAGCTTGAACCAGGCTTCAATGCCTTCCTGTTCAACGCGCTGGGCCACTTCTTCCATCAGTTCGACGGTACGCGGATGCAGCTCGCCGCTTTCCTTGTTGAGGAAAAACGGGATTGGCACGCCCCAGTTACGCTGGCGGGAGATGCACCAGTCCGGGCGGTTGGCGATCATCGAGTGCAGGCGCGCCTGGCCCCAGGCCGGGACGAACTTGGTGTCTTCGATGGCTTTGAGCGAACGCACACGCAGGGTGTCGCCGCTGGTCGGCTCTTTGTCCATGCCGATAAACCACTGCGCGGTGGCGCGGTAGATCAGCGGAGTCTTGTGGCGCCAGCAGTGCATGTAGCTGTGCTTGATGGTGTCGGTCTGCATCAGCGCACCGACTTCGCGCAGCTTGTCGATGATCGGCTGGTCGGCCTTGAAGATGAACTGGCCGCCGAAGAACTCGAGCGAAGGCACGTAGACGCCGTTGCTTTGCACCGGGTTGATGATGTCGTCGTTGACCAGGCCGTATTTCTTGCAGATGACAAAGTCGTCCACGCCATACGCTGGCGAGCAGTGAACAATGCCAGTACCCGAACCCAGTTCGACGTAGTCAGCCAGGTACACCGGCGACAGGCGGTCATAGAACGGGTGACGGAAATTGATCAGCTCCAGCGCGGAGCCAGTGGTGGTGGCGATCACCGCACCTTGCAGCTCATAACGCGCCAGGCAGGCCTCGACCATTTCCTCGGCCAGCACCAGCAGGCGATCACCGACGTCCACCAGGGCGTAGGTGAATTCCGGGTGCACGTTCAGCGCCTGGTTGGCCGGGATGGTCCACGGCGTGGTGGTCCAGATCACGATGGCTGCGGGCTTGCTCAGGCTTGCCAGGCCAAAGGCCTCGGCCAGCTTGGCGTCGTCGGCAATCGGGAAGGCCACGTCGATGGTCGAGGACTTCTTGTCTTCGTACTCGACTTCCGCTTCAGCCAGGGCCGAGCCGCAGTCGAAACACCAGTTCACCGGCTTGAGGCCCTTGAACACGAAACCGCCCTTGACGATTTCGGCCAAGGCACGGATTTCACCGGCCTCGTTCTTGAAGTTCATGGTCTTGTACGGGTTGTCCCACTCGCCGAGCACGCCCAGGCGGATGAATTCGGACTTCTGCCCTTCGATCTGCTCGGTGGCGTAGGCACGGCACAGTTCGCGGGTTTTATCCGCGCCCAGGTTCTTGCCGTAGGTCACTTCGACTTTGTGTTCGATCGGCAGGCCGTGGCAGTCCCAGCCAGGGACATACGGCGCGTCGAAACCGGAAAGGGTTTTCGAGCGCAGGATCATGTCCTTGAGAATCTTGTTCAGCGCATGACCGATGTGAATCGTGCCGTTGGCATAAGGAGGGCCGTCGTGCAGGACGAACTTCGGACGATCCTTGCCAATTTCGCGCAACTTTCCGTACAGGCCAATACTGTCCCAGCGCTGCAGGATCTGCGGTTCGCGCTGTGGCAGGCCGGCCTTCATTGGGAAGGCGGTGTCCGGAAGGTTTAGCGTGGCTTTATAGTCGGTCATTTAAGGCTCTTCGGTTAGCGATGGGCGCTAGGTGCGGCTAGTGCACGGGCGGCGGCGACATCCGCATTGATCGCCGTTTTCAACGCCTCAAGCGAGGCGAAACGCTGCTCTTCACGCAGCTTCTGGTGGAAAACCACCGTCAAACGCCGGTCATACAAATCACCGGCAAAATCCAAAAGATGAACTTCCAGGTGGGCCTTGCCATCACCTGCAACCGTGGGCCTGACGCCTATGTTGGCGACTCCTGGCCACGATTGGCCATCGATGTCGACGCTCACCAGGTAAACCCCGGTCAGCGGCACACGACGGCGCTTGAGTTGCACGTTGGCGGTTGGCGTGCCCAATTGGCGCGCCAGCTTCTGGCCGTGCAGTACCCGTCCGGCAATGCGGAACGGGCGACCGAGCAAACGCTCGGCCAGGGCGAAGTCGGCAGCGGCCAGGGCATTACGCACCTGGGTGCTGCTCACGCGCAGGCCGTCCAACTCGACGGTTTGCGCGGCTTCGACGGTGAAACCCTGGGTGATACCGGCGTGTTGCAGGAAATCGAAATCGCCGACGCGGTCGCAGCCGAAACGGAAGTCGTCACCGACCTCCAGGTGCTGCACGCCCAGGCCATCGACAAGGATCCGGTCGACGAACTCGGCAGCGCTGAGGCTCTGCAAACGCTGGTTGAAGGCCAGGCACAGGACGCGATCCACGCCTTCTTCGGCCAGCAATTGCAGTTTGTCCCGCAGGCGGGCCAGACGGGCCGGCGCCGTTTCGGGGGTAAAGTATTCCCGCGGCTGTGGCTCAAAAATCACCACGCAGCTGGGCACGCCCAACTCGACCGCACGCTCGCGCAGCCTGGCCAGGATAGCCTGGTGGCCACGGTGAACACCGTCAAAGTTGCCAATAGTGGCGACGCAGCCCCGATGCTGGGGGCGCAGGTTGTGGAGACCTCGAACCAGCTGCATAACGCGCTTCTTGCTCATAAAGTGGTCGATTATAACCACACCCGGCCCCGGACGACAGGCAACAGCGCAGGCCAAATGGATCGAATCGATAAAACAACCGTTTTATCGCGGCAAACGCTCTATCCGAGGGACTTGCGATTGAAATCCCGCAGGCGGAAGCCCTGCAGCAGCAACATCCCGAAGTACACCACCACGCCCGCCACCACCAGAACGCCCAGGCGCATGAAGCGCTCCAGCATATGGCCTTCGTCCCAGGCCGGCATAAAGTGCATCAGCCCGAGCAACACCGCCGACATCGCCGCCACTGCCACCAGCAACTTGAGGGCAAACATGCCCCAGCCTGGCTGTGGTTGGAACATCTGCTGTTTGCGCAGCTGGTAAAACAGCAGGCCCGCATTGATGCAGGCGCCGGCGCTGATCGCCAGGGCGAGGCCGGCGTGGGCCAGCGGGCCGATAAACACCAGGTTGAGCAGTTGCGTGACGACCAGCGTGAAAATCGCGATCTTCACCGGCGTGCGGATGTTCTGCTGGGCATAGAAGCCCGGCGCCAGCACCTTGATCACAATGATCCCGAGCAGCCCGACGGAGTAGGCAATCAGCGCGCGCTGGGTCATCAAGGCGTCATGGGCATCGAACTGACCGTACTGGAACAACGACACGGTGAGCGGCTCGGCCAGGATCCCCAGCGCCAGGGAGCACGGCAGCACCAGCACAAAGCACAGGCGCAGGCCCCAATCGAGGATCCGCGAGTATTCCTGACGGTCCTTGCTCGCATAGGTGCGCGCCAGCGTGGGCAACAGGATCGTGCCAAGGGCCACGCCAAGTACGCCGGACGGCAGCTCCATCAGGCGGTCGGCGTAGTACATCCAGGATACCGAGCCCGAGACCAGCAGCGAGGCGAATGCGGTGTTGATGATCAAGGAGATCTGGCTGACCGACACGCCGAGGATCGCCGGCAGCATGTTGCGCATCACCCGCCATACGCCGGTGTCCTTGAGGTTCAGGCGCGGCAAGACGAGCATGCCGATTTTTTTCAGGTGTGGCAGCTGGTAGAGCAATTGCGCCAGGCCACCCGCCAGTACGGCCCACCCGAGGGCCATCACCGGTGGATCGAAGTACGGCGTGAGGAACAGCGCGAAGATGATCATGCTGACGTTGAGCAACGTCGGTACAAAGGCCGGCACCGAGAAGCGGTTCCAGGTATTGAGGATCGCCCCGGCCAGGGACGACAACGAGATCAGCAATATATAAGGAAAGGTCACGCGCAGCAGATCGGTGGTCAGCGCGAATTTTTCCGGGGTGTTGGCGAAGCCCGGCGCGGTAGCCCAGATCACCCAGGGCGCGGCGAGCATGCCGGCGATCGTCACCAGCATCAGCACCAGGGTCAGCAGGCCCGAGACGTAGGCAATAAAGGTGCGGGTCGCCTCCTCGCCCTGCTGGGTCTTGTATTCGGCCAGGATCGGCACGAATGCCTGGGAAAACGCACCTTCGGCGAAGATACGCCGCAGCAGGTTCGGCAACTTGAAGGCAATAAAGAAGGCATCCGTGGCCATGCTGGCGCCAAAAATGCGCGCCAGCAGGGTGTCACGCACAAACCCCAATACCCGGGAGATCATCGTGATAGAGCTGACGGCAGCCAACGATTTGAGCAGATTCATTGAAAGAGTTTGCGCCTATAGATAAAGAGCAGGCGAACTGTGCGCCTACTTATGCGATACTGCGCGCCTGCAACAGCACAGAGCCAAAGCTCGCGAGTTTACAGGTCAAGCGCCGGAAATAAATCACCCGCCTCTTCAGATCGACCACTCAGCAGTTCGCATCAGCCGCCCTTGACAACCCATCAAGTCATCGGCATGATTCGCGGCCTATTTTGTTTGCTATTTCCTAAAAAGTCTTTCGAGGAGCTCGACGGTGGCCAACACACCTTCCGCCAAAAAACGTGCAAAACAGGCTGAGAAGCGTCGCAGCCACAACGCCAGCCTGCGTTCCATGGTTCGTACCTACATCAAGAATGTAGTTAAGGCCATCGACACCAAAGACGCTGAAAAAGCCCAAGCTGCTTACGTTCTGGCCGTGCCAGTTATCGACCGTATGGCCGATAAAGGCATCATCCACAAGAACAAGGCCGCTCGCCATAAGAGCCGCCTGAATGGCCACATCAAGGCTCTGAGCGTCGCTGCTGCAGCCTAAGTGGTAACAACTGCAACGCAACCCCGGTTGCGAAACAGTTAAGAAATGCCCCGAACCGAAAGGTCCGGGGCATTTTTGTTTGTGCGGTTTTTTTGTTTGTGCGGGCTTTTTGTGGTGAGCGGGCTTGCCCCGCGTTGGGTTGCGTAGCGGCCCCAAAACCAGAGGACGCGGCCCCGCTGAAGGAATGCGGTGATCTCAATGGGGCCGCTGCGCAGCCCAACGCGGGGCAAGCCCGCTCACCACAAAAGCCTGGTGCATAAAGAGTCCGCTGGAGCAAACAGCTGCGCTCGACTGGATTTTCAGGCACAAAAAAAAACGCCCCGAACCAGTCGGGGCGTTTTGCTACCTATTGATCAAACATCAATCAATGGTGGTGACCGCCTTCACCGTGGACGTGGCCGTGAGCCACTTCTTCCTGGGAAGCGTCGCGGATGGCAACGATCTTCACTTGGAAGTTCAGGCGCTGGCCAGCCAGAGGGTGGTTGCCGTCGACGGTTACGTCGTCGCCGTCCAGGTCACGGATGGTGACGATCTGCATTTGGCCGTCCGGCGCGGAAGCGTGGAACTGCATGCCCACTTCCAACTCATCCACACCTTCGAACATGCTGCGGCTCAGGGTGCTGACCAGTTCGGCGGAGTATTCGCCGTAGGCATCTTCAGGTTCTACGGCAACGGTCAGTTCATCACCGACGTTCTTGCCTTCCAGCGCCTTTTCCAGGCCCGGGATGATGTTACCTGCGCCTTGCAGGTAGACCAGCGGCGCGCCGCCGGCGGAGCTGTCGATGACCTCACCAGCGTCGTTGGTCAGGGTATAGTCGATGGAGACAGCCTTGTTAGCGGCGATCGTCATGGGGCGAGACCTTTTGCATAAGAATGAAGAACGGACAAGTCTAAACAAGGATTTGTCCGAAAGCGAACAGAACCCGGACGGACGGGACCGATCAACGGTCGCGACGATCACCGGATTCCACCAGGATGATGACCAGCACTGGGTTGCCGAGCTGTCTTGTGGCCATACCCAGCACCTGCGCCACCAGCCGCCCTGGCAGTCCCGCGCCTGGGTGCTGGAGCCCGCGCAACGCCTGGAAAAAATAGGCCAGCCCTTTGCCTGCGGCTGGTGTGCGCAAGTGCGCGAATAACGATAACCTTGGCGCCTGATTCCCGGTAGGCACTCACGCATAGAGCGCCACCGAAGCCATGCACCTCCAGAGAATTCGCATGCAGACTTTTTTTATCGCGCCCACCGATTTTGGTGTGGGTCTGACCTCCATCAGCCTTGGGCTGGTGCGTACCCTCGAGCGGGCCGGGCTGAAAGTCGGTTTCTTCAAGCCGATTGCCCAGCCACACCCCGGCGACACCGGGCCCGAACGCTCCACCGAACTGATCGCCCGCACCCACGGCTTGAAGCCGCCGCAACCGCTGGGCCTGGCCCACGTCGAGCGCATGCTCGGCGACGGCCAACTCGACGAACTGCTCGAAGAGATCATCACCCTGTATCAACAGGCCGCCGTCGGTAAGGACGTGCTGATCGTCGAAGGCATGGTGCCGACCCGCAGCGCCAGCTATGCCGCGCGGGTCAACCTGCACCTGGCCAAGAGCCTGGACGCGGAAGTGATCCTGGTCTCGGCCCCGGAAAACGAAGTGCTCACCGAACTCTCCGGCCGCGTGGAACTGCAGGCCCAGCTGTTCGGCGGCCCGAAAGACCCGAAAGTGCTGGGCGTGATCCTCAACAAAGTGCGCACCGATGAAAGCATGGAGGCCTTTTCAGCACGCCTGAAAGAGCATTCGCCGTTGTTGCGCAGCGGCGATTTCCGCCTGCTCGGCTGCATCCCCTACCAACCCGAACTCAACGCGCCGCGTACCCGCGACGTCGCCGACCTGATGGGCGCGCAGATCCTCAATGCCGGTGATTACGAAACCCGGCGCATGACCAAGATCATCATCTGCGCGCGCACCATGCGCAACACCGTGGAGCTGCTCAAGCCGGGCGTGCTGGTGGTAACGCCGGGCGACCGTGACGACATCATCCTCGCCGTGAGCCTGGCCGCGATCAACGGCGTGCCGCTGGCCGGCCTGCTGCTGACCAGCGACACCCTGCCCGACCCGCGCATCATGGAGCTGTGCCGCGGCGCGTTCCAGGCCGGGCTGCCGGTGCTGTCGGTGAGCACCGGTTCCTACGACACGGCCAACCAGCTCAACAGCCTGAACAAGGAAATCCCCATCGATGACCGCGAGCGCGCGGAAATCATCACCGATTTCGTCGCCAGCCACCTCGATGCGCGCTGGCTGCACCAGCGCTGCGGCACGCCACGGGAAATGCGCCTGTCGCCGGCGGTGTTCCGCTACCAGTTGATCCAGCGTGCCCAGGCCGCGAACAAGCGCATCGTCTTGCCCGAAGGCAGCGAACCACTGACCGTTCAGGCTGCGGCCATCTGCCAGGCGCGTGGCATCGCACGCTGCGTGCTGCTGGCCAAGCCGGCGGATGTGGAAGCCGTCGCCCGCGCCCAGGGCATCGAATTGCCCGAAGGCCTGGAGATTCTCGACCCGGATCTGATTCGTCAACGCTACGTCGAGCCGATGGTTGCCCTGCGCAAGAGCAAGAGCCTCAACGCGCCGATGGCCGAGCAGCAGCTGGAAGATACCGTGGTGATCGCCACCATGATGCTTGCATTGGATGAGGTCGACGGCCTGGTTTCCGGGGTTATCCACTCCACGGCCAACACCATCCGCCCCGCCCTGCAGTTGATCAAGACCGCACCGGGTTGCACGCTGGTGTCGTCGGTATTCTTCATGCTGTTCCCCGAGCAGGTGCTGGTGTACGGCGACTGCGTGATGAACCCGCACCCCAGCGCCGCCGAGCTGGCGGAAATCGCCCTGCAAAGCGCCGATTCGGCCGCCGCCTTTGGCATTACTCCGCGCGTGGCGATGATCAGCTACTCCAGCGGCGACTCGGCGAGCGGTGAGGAAGTGGAGAAGGTCCGCGAAGCCACCCTCCTCGCCCATGAACAGCAAAGCTCGCTGCTGATCGACGGCCCGTTGCAGTACGACGCCGCCGCCAACGAAAACGTCGCCCGCCAACTGGCGCCCGACAGCCTGGTCGCCGGCAAGGCCACCGTGTTCGTGTTCCCGGACCTCAACACCGGCAACACCACCCACAAGGCCGTGCAACGCAGCGCCGATTGCGTCAGCCTGGGGCCGATGCTCCAGGGCCTGCGCAAACCGGTCAACGACCTGCCTCGCGGCGCCCAGGTCGACGACATCGTGTACACCATCGCGCTGACTGCGATCCAAGCCGCCAACCGACCTATGGATATCTAAATGCTGGATTTTCTACCTGCCGCCGTACGCGGGGTGATCGCGTCCCTGCTGTTGGCGCTGAACACGATCCTGCTGTGTTCGTTCCTGTTTATCGTGGCGCTGTTCAAGGCGCTGCCGTTTGCCAAGCGCTTCAGCGAATGGCTGATGAACCAGACCCACGAGGCCTGGATCAGTAACAACAACGCCTGGATGACCCTGGTGCGACGCACCCGCTGGCACATCAAAGGCCTTGAGGGCCTGGACTATCAGCACTCGTACCTGGTGACGAGCAACCACCAGAGCTGGGTCGACATCATGGTGCTGCAATACGTGCTCAATCGACGGATTCGCCCGCTGAAGTTCTTCCTCAAGCAGGAGCTGATCTGGGTGCCGGTGATCGGCCTCGCCTGGTGGTCGCTGGGCTTCCCGTTCATGAAGCGCTACACCAAGGCGTACCTGGAAAAGCACCCGGAGAAGAAAGGCAAGGACCTGGAAACCACCCGCAAGACCTGTGCGAAGTTTCGCGACAACCCGGTGGGCATTTTCAACTTCGCTGAAGGCACGCGCTTTACCCCCGGCAAGCATGCGCAGCAGAAATCGCCGTTCCGTTACCTGCTCAAGCCCAAGGCTGGTGGTATCGCGTTTGTGCTGGATGCGATGGGTGAGCAGCTGAAGTCACTGGTCAACGTGACCATTCACTACCCTGCCGGGCGCCCAGGCTATTGGGATTTACTCTGCGGGAATGTGAAAGACGTGGTCGTGCAGTTCGAAGAAGTGCAGATTCCGGCCGAGTTCATTGGCAAGAATTATGAGCAGGATGGCGAGTATCGGTTGGCGTTTCAGGGGTGGATCAACCGGTTGTGGGAAGAGAAGGACCAGTTGTTGGAGAAACTGCACACAGAATTCCCAGGCAAAAGATGATCAACCTGTGGGAGCTGGCTTGCCTGCGATAGCGGTGGGTCAATTACTGATATATCAACTGACAGTCAGCAATCGCAGGCAAGCCAGCTCCCACATTGATTGAGCCTGATCTTGAAGATGTAAAAAAGCCCGTCACCGAGTCATCGGTGGCGGGCTTTTTTGTGGCGGCGAAGTTTAGATCGCGCCGCGCTGACGCAACAGCTCCAGCACTTGCTTGACGCTGTCTTCCAGCGACAGGGCCTGGGTGTCGATCACCAGGTCGGCATTCAACGGCACGTCGTACGGGAAAGACTCGCCAGGGATGTTATCCCCACCCGCGGCGTACAGGCCTTGCGGATCACGCTCGGCGCACACCAGCGGCGAGGCTTGCACATAGACCGTGAGCAGGCGGTCGGCGCCGATCAGCGCCTTGGCCTGTTCGCGACCCTCGGCATCCGGTGCAACGAACGCGGCCAGGGTCAGCAGGCCAGCCTCGTTGAACTGACGCGCCACATGCGCGGCACGCCGCCAGTTTTCGGTACGCCCGGCACGGTCCTGCGGCAGACCTTTGTTCAGGTCGTGACGCAGGTTCTGGCCATCGAGTACGAACACCGCACGCCCCATGTCGAAGAGCTTGCGCTCAACCGCATAGGCCAGGGTGCTTTTGCCGGCGCCCGACAAGCCGCTGAACAACACGGTGGCCGGTTGCTGGCCGAAACGCAACGCGCGCTCCTCGGTGGCCACATGCGCGAGACTGCCGTGCTGCGCAGCGCCGCCATGGTTGACCGGCGGCGCGATGATCATGCCCGCGGCCACAGTGCCGTTGGTCAATCGGTCGATGACGATAAACGCACCGGTGGTGCGATTGCTGTCATAGCCGTCCAACGCAATGGCGGCGTCGAGGCTGACCTTGACCCGGCCGATCTCGTTCAGCTGCAGCGAACTTGCCGGGCCTTCGGCCAGGGTGTTCACGTCCACGCGGTGCACGATGCTGGTGATGGAACCCGGCACGTAGCTGGTGGCGCGCTTGATGTCGTATTTCTTGCCCGGCAGCATCGGCTCTTCGGCCATCCACACCAGCATGGCGTCGAAGGCGTCAGTCACTTGCGGCACGTTGTCGGCATGCACCAGCAAGTCGCCACGGGAGATGTCGATCTCGTCTTCCATGGTCAGGGTCACGGCCTGGCCAGGCCCCGCATGCTCCAGCTCACCTTCGAAGGTGACGATGGATTTGACCCGGCTGCTCTTGCCCGACGGCAGCACCACGACTTCATCGCCCTTGTGCACGACGCCGCTGGCCAGGGTGCCGGCAAAACCACGGAAGTTCAGGTTCGGACGGTTGACGTACTGCACCGGGAACCGCAGGTCGGTGTAGTTGCGGTCATTGGCGATCTCGACGGTTTCAAGAATTTCCATCAGCGATTGGCCGGTGTACCACGGCGAACGCTCGCTCCTGTTCACCACGTTGTCGCCCTTGAGCGCCGACATCGGCACGAAGGCCAGGGTGCTCGGCTTGAAGGCGATACCGTCGGCGAACTTCAGGTAATCGGCCTTGATCTGCTCGAATACGCTTTGGTCGAAGCCATTGATGTCCATCTTGTTGACGGCCACCACGATGTGTTTGATCCCCAGCAACGAGGCGATGAAGCTGTGGCGACGGGTCTGGGTCTGCACGCCGTAGCGGGCGTCGATCAGGATGATCGCCAGGTCACAGGTGGACGCACCGGTGGCCATGTTGCGGGTGTACTGCTCATGGCCGGGGGTGTCGGCGATGATGAATTTGCGCTTGGCGGTGGAGAAATAGCGGTAGGCAACATCGATGGTGATGCCCTGCTCACGCTCGGCCTGCAGGCCGTCGACCAGCAACGCCAGGTCGATGTCATCGCCCGTGGTGCCGGACTTCTTCGAATCGCGGGTGATGGCTTCCAGGTGATCTTCGTAGATCATCTTGGAGTCGTGCAGCAGGCGCCCGATCAGGGTGCTCTTGCCGTCGTCGACGTTGCCACAGGTCAGGAAGCGCAACATTTCCTTGCGCTCGTGCTGGCCCAGGTAGGCGAGGATGTCCTCGCTGATCAAATCAGATTGATGGCTCATTGCATTCAAGCTCCAAGCTGTAAGCTTCAAGCGGCAAGCTTGTCGGCGTACAGCTAGTCAGAAATTTTGTTGATCAGGCCGCAGAGCATTTTTGAAAGCTCGCGAGTTTCTGTAATCCAGTTTTCAGCCAGCGGGCGGGCGATGTAGGCAATGTCACAACCGATGAAGATCTGAGTTCGTAGCTCCCCACAAGAAGCCTTTGCAATCCAAAGAAAGTAAGCTTTCTCTTTGGCGCTACGACGTTCCATGCCTTCAGCAATATTGGAAGGCACCGAAAGTGCAGATCGGGTGATTTGATCTTTGAAGCCAAAATCCCCGCACTCCGCAAACTCGCTATAGATCTGCACCGCTAGACACTTGCTTCTTTGCCAGACAACCAGTTTCTCGAAGTCCATCACGAGTCACTCAGTAGCGGCTCGCAACAACCGGCTGCAAGCACCAAGCTGCAAAATTACGCATACCGCCTTTAACTTGCAGCTTGCCGCTTGTAACTCGAAGCTTAAAAGTACCCTTGACGTTTTTTATCTTCCATCGAGCCTGCGCCATCGTGGTCGATGACACGGCCCTGGCGCTCGGAAGTTCGCGTCAGGAGCATTTCCTGAATGATGTCGGTCAGCGTCTCGGCTTCGGACTCCACCGCGCCCGTCAACGGGTAGCAGCCAAGGGTACGGAAACGTACTTTCTTTTTGACGATTCGGGCTTTGTCTTCGTCGGACAAGTGCTCGAGGATGCGGTCGTCGTCGATCATGATCAACGTGCCATTCTTCTCGATCACTTCGCGTTCGGCGGCGAAGTACAGCGGCACGATCGGGATGCCTTCCAGGTAGATGTACTGCCAGATATCCAGCTCGGTCCAGTTGGACAGCGGGAACACACGGATCGACTCGCCCTTGTTGACGTTGCCGTTGTAGACGTTCCACAGCTCCGGGCGCTGGTTCTTCGGGTCCCAGCGGTGCTTGCTGTCGCGGAATGAGTACACGCGCTCTTTGGCGCGGGATTTCTCTTCATCGCGACGGGCACCGCCGAAGGCGGCGTCGAAACCATGTTTGTCCAGGGCCTGCTTGAGGCCTTCGGTCTTCATGATATCGGTGTGCTTGGCGCTGCCGTGGGTGAACGGGTTGATGCCCTGCGCCACACCATCCGGGTTGACGTGGGTGATCAGGTCCAGGCCCAGCTCCTCGACCATTTTGTCGCGGAACTTGTACATCTCCTGGAATTTCCAGCGGGTGTCGACGTGCATCACCGGGAACGGCAGCTTGCCCGGGAAGAAGGCCTTGCGTGCCAGGTGCAGCATCACGGCGGAGTCTTTACCGATCGAGTAGAGCATCACCGGGTTGTCGAACTCGGCGGCGACCTCGCGGATGATGTGGATGCTTTCCGCCTCCAGCTGTTTCAGATGCGTCAGTTTGTCGACCATGGTTACTCACGGAAAAACGATCTTATGGACGGCCAGCGGGCCGTGTTCGAGCGGGGCATGCTAGCACAGCACCTTCTTCTATTCAGGGAGCCAGCTAGATCGAAACGGTATATGAATATGCCTCGTGGTTTGGGGTGCAACGCGTTCAGGTGTGGGAGCTGGCTTGCCGGCGATGGCTTCAACTCGGTGTGCCTGATGTCCCGAGTTGCCTGCGTCGCAGGCAAGCCAGTTCCCACAGGGGTTCAGTTGCATGGCTCAGATCGGGTTGGGGCAGTCGATGAACAAATGCTCCAGGGCAAAACGCCGCGCCAGGTAATCGCCCAGTGCCTGCACGCCGTAGCGTTCGGTGGCGTGATGGCCGGCGGCGATAAAGCTGATGTCGTTTTCGCGAGCGCTGTGGAAGGTCTGCTCCGACGCCTCGCCACTCAGGAACAGGTCGACGCCGGCGGCAATCGCGTCGTCGATATAGCCCTGGCCCCCGCCGGTGCACCAGCCGACGCGGCGGATCATCTCGCTGCCTTCGATCAGCAAGGGCTCGCGGCCCATGACGTCCTGCACCCGGCGTGCGAAGTCGCGCGGTGACAGCGGCTCGGAGAGCGAACCGACCAGGCCGACGATCTTCGGGTTGCTCGGGTCCAGCGGGCCTTCGACCGTGATGTCCAGTTGGCGGGCGAGTTGCACGTTGTTGCCGACGTCAGGGTGCAGGTCCAGCGGCAGGTGGTAGGCCAGCAGGCTGATGTCGTGCTTGAGCAGCGTTTTCAGGCGGCGTTGCTTCATGCCGGTGATGCAGGGGTTTTCGCCTTTCCAGAAATAACCGTGGTGCACCAGGATCAGGTCGGCCTGCGCTTCGACGGCTGCATCCAGCAGCGCCTGGCTGGCGGTCACGCCGCTGACGATGCGCATCACCTGCGGGCGCCCCTCGACCTGCAGGCCATTGGGGCAATAATCGGCAATTTTTGCACTGCCGAGGTAGCGGTCCGCTTCCTCGACGAGGGTGGTAAGGGGGACGGCCATAAAAGACTCCTAAATATCCCGTTCCGAGGCGCTCGCAGCCTCGTATAATGCGCGACATTATGGGCGCTCTCCCGCCCCCTGCAACCTGTCAGGACTTACTTGATGCTCAAGGCACTGCGTTTTTTTGGATGGCCATTGCTGGCTGGCGTGCTGATCGCGATGCTGATTATTCAGCGTTTCCCCCAGTTGGTGGGCTTACCCAGCCTTGATGTGAACCTGCAGCAGGCGCCGCAAACCAGCGCGGTGGTGCAAGGCCCGGTGACCTATGCGGACGCTGTCGTTATCGCGGCGCCAGCGGTGGTCAACCTGTACACCACGAAAGTCATCAACAAACCCGCTCATCCATTATTCGAAGACCCGCAATTTCGCCGCTATTTCGGCGACAACGGCCCCAAGCAGCGGCGCATGGAATCCAGCCTCGGCTCCGGCGTGATCATGAGCCCCGAGGGCTACATCCTCACCAACAACCACGTGACCACCGGCGCCGACCAGATCGTGGTCGCCCTGCGCGATGGCCGCGAGACCCTGGCCCGCGTGGTCGGCAGCGACCCCGAAACCGACCTCGCGGTGCTGAAGATCGACCTCAAGAGCCTGCCTTCAATCACCCTCGGTCGCTCCGACGGCCTGCGCGTCGGTGACGTCGCACTGGCCATCGGCAACCCGTTCGGGGTGGGCCAGACGGTGACCATGGGCATCATCAGCGCCACCGGGCGTAACCAGTTGGGCCTCAACAGCTACGAAGACTTCATCCAGACCGACGCGGCGATCAACCCGGGCAACTCGGGCGGCGCACTGGTGGATGCCAATGGCAACCTGACCGGTATCAACACGGCGATTTTCTCCAAGTCCGGCGGCTCCCAGGGCATCGGTTTTGCGATCCCGGTGAAACTGGCGATGGAAGTGATGAAGTCGATCATCGAGCACGGCCAGGTGATTCGCGGCTGGCTGGGGATCGAAGTACAACCGTTGACCAAGGAGCTGGCCGAGTCCTTTGGCTTGACCGGGCGCCCGGGCATCGTGGTCGCCGGGATTTTCCGCGACGGCCCGGCGCAGAAAGCCGGCCTGCAACTGGGCGATGTGATCCTCAGCATCAACGGCGAACCGGCCGGTGATGGGCGCAAATCGATGAACCAGGTGGCGCGGATCAAGCCGACCGACAAGGTGGCAATCCAGGTAATGCGCAACGGCAAAGAGATCAAGCTGCTGGCAGAAATCGGCCTGCGCCCACCGCCTGCACCGGTCAAAGAAGAGGAATAAGACGCGTCGCCAGGTACCCGTTCGCGGGTACCTGTAAGCTCATATTTCAAAGCGAAGGCATTCTCATTAGACATGTTATATTGTTTCAATATCGCTATTGGAACGCTCTATCATGCCGTCTCGAAGAATTGCCCCCATGGCTGGCCTGGCCCTGGGCTTGTTGCTTGACCCCGCCTACGCCGAAGACAACACCCTGGAACTCGACACCATCAGCGTCACCACCGACGCCTATGAATCCGCCACCGGCCCGGTCAACGGCTACCGTGCAACGCGTTCCGCCAGTGCGACAAAAACCGACACAGCCCTGCGCGACATCCCACAATCGATCAGCGTGATTCCCGCAACGGTGCTCAAGGATCTGGGCAGCACCCAGGTAGAACGCGCCCTTGAGTTTGCCGGTGGCGTGTCCAAGCAGAACAATTTCGGCGGCATCACCCTCTACGAATACAGCGTGCGCGGCTTCACCACGTCGGAGTTTTACCAGGACGGTTTCAGCGCCAACCGTGGCTACCCGAGCACGCCCGATACCGCCAATATCGAACGCATCGAAGTGCTCAAGGGCCCCGCCGCGAGCCTCTACGGCCGTGGCGATCCCGGCGGCACCGTGAACATCGTCACCAAGAAGCCCCAGCCCGATGCCTTCACCACCGTGCAAACCAGCGCCGGCAGTTGGGATCGCTATCGCACCGCCGTCGACCTCAACACCCCGCTGGACAGCGAGGGCAACCTGCTCTCGCGAGTCAACCTGGCCGTGGAAGACAACCACAGCTTTCGCGAGCATGTGCAGAGCAAGCGGGTCTTTGTTGCCCCCTCATTCAGTTGGCAACTGGACCCGGACACGCATCTGCTGGTGGAAAGCGAATTGGTGCGCCACAGCTCCACCTTCGACCGCGGCATCGTCGACGCCCGCGGCGTGTCCCGCGCCACCTTCCTGGGTGAACCCAACGACGGCGATATCGACAACCATAACAACCGTCTCCAGGCCAGCCTTGAGCATCACCTCAACGACGCCTGGAAACTGCGCCTGGCCAGCCACTACAAACAGGGCAGCCTGTGGGGCGACGCCTCGGAAAACCGCGCACTGAATGCCGACGGCCACACCATCGACCGCCGCTACCGTGAACGCTCCACGGGCTGGCACGACAGCATTACCCAGGTGGAGCTGCGCGGCCTGTTCGATATCGGCAGCTGGCAGCACGAGTTGCTGGTTGGCACCGAATACGAGGACTATCGCAAGAAAGAACGCGTCACCGCGATTGGCGGAAGCCGCTACACGCTCGATATCTACAACCCGGTCTACGGCCAGCCCAAACCCAACGGCGCGCGCTCCGGCACTGACTTCTTCGAACAGACCCAAAGCCACGCGCTGAACCTGCAAGACCAGGTCATCTTCACCGACCGCCTGCGCGGCATGGTCGGTGCGCGCTTCGAGCATTTCGAGCAGAGCATCGACGACTTCACCCGCAACCACGCCAGGAGCGAGCAAACCCACGATGCCTTGACCCAGCGTGCCGGCCTGCTCTATCAGCTCACGCCGCAAGTCGGGGTGTTCGCCAATGCCTCCACGTCGTTCAAGCCCAACAGCGGGCTGGGCGCCGACGGGAAATCCTTCACGCCGGAAGAAGGCGTGGGCTATGAAGTGGGGGTCAAGAGCGAGCTGTTCGACGACCGTCTCAGCGCCACCCTGGCCGCGTTCCATATCGAGAAGGAAAATGTACTCACCCTGGACCCCGCCACCAACCTCAACCGCGCCGTGGGCAAGGCGCGCAGCCAAGGCCTTGACCTGCAACTGAGCGGGCAAGTGAGCGATGCCGTGCGAGTGATCGGCGCGTTTGCCTACATCGACGCCGAGGTGACCAAAGGCGATAAAACCCTTCCCGCCGGCAGCCGGATCCTCGGCGTGGCCAAGCGCAGCGGCAGTCTGCTGGGCGTGTATGAGTTCCAGGACGGCGCGTTGCGCGGCTCAGACCTGGGTGCGGCGTTCACTTATGTAGGTGACCGCTCGGGAGAGGCAGGGACGCGTTTCGAACTGCCGGCTTATCACACCGTTGACCTGTTGGCCCATTACAAGGCCACGGACAACCTCACCGTGGGGCTGAACCTCAACAACCTGTTTGATGAGAATTACTACGAGCGGTCCTACAGCAGCTACTGGATCAGCCCCGGCGAGCCGCGCAATTTCACGGTCAGCCTGACGCTCAACCTGTAACACCCTCTAACTGCAGGCGCCGGCAAGCCAGCGCCTACAGTTAGATCGGTATAAGGCCTGGTTACAGCGCCGTTGGGGCTCTCTCACACAAGGTATTGAGCGCCTTCGCCCACTGTGGATCATCATTCAGGCACGGCACCAGCACCAGCTCCTCGCCCCCGGCCTCGCGGAACTGCTCCAGGCCGCGATCGCCGATTTCTTCCAGGGTCTCGATGCAGTCGGCGACAAACGCCGGGCACATCACCAGCAGCTTTTTCACACCTTGCTGTGCCAACGCCTCCAGGCGCGCTTCGGTGTAGGGTTCGATCCATTTGGCGCGGCCCAGGCGCGATTGGAACGCCACCGACCATTTATCTTCCGGCAAGCCCAGGCGCGCGGCAAAGTCACGGGCGACGCTGAAGCATTGCGCGCGATAGCAGGTCTTGAGCACCTCGGCGGAGGCGTTCTTGCAGCAGTCGGCATCCTTGAAGCAATGCTGGCCGGTGGGGTCGAGTTTGGTCAGGTGGCGCTCAGGCAAGCCGTGGAAACTCAGCAGCAGGTGGTCGTAATCCTGTTCCACATAAGGCCGCGCGCTCGCTACCAGGGCGTCGAGATATTCGGGCTGGTCGTAGAACGGTTGCAGGATCGAGAACTGCACATCGAGTTTTTTATCGCGCACTACGCGCCTGGCTTCCTCGATGACTGTGGTTACGGTGCTGTCGGCGAACTGCGGGTACAACGGCGCGAGGGTGACTTTCTGAATGCCCTGTGCGGCGAGGCGGGTCAACACGCTTTCAATCGACGGTTCGCCGTAGCGCATCGCCAACTCAACCGGGCCCTGGGTCCATTGCGCAGTCATCTGCTGTTGCAGGCGGCGGCTGAGCACCACCAGCGGCGAGCCCTCGTCCCACCAGATGGAGGCATAGGCGTGAGCCGATTGCTCGGGCCGCTTGATCAGGATCAGCGACACCAGCAGACGCCGCACCGGCCACGGCAGGTCGATCACGTAAGGGTCCATCAGGAACTGATTGAGGTAGCTGCGCACATCGGCCACCGAAGTGGACGCCGGTGAGCCCAGGTTGACCAGTAACAACGCGTGATCCGTCATGCAACATCCTATCTCTAGAGGCGGCTGGACACGTCATCCAAAGCCGCGCGCAATTCAGTGAACTGGAAAGTGAAACCGGCCGCCAGCAACCGCTCTGGCAAGGCCTTTTGCCCGCCCAGCAACAGGCCGGACAACTCGCCCAGCCCGACCTTCAACGCAAAGGCCGGCATCGGCATGAACGCCGGGCGGTGCAACACCTGGCCCAACGTCTTGGCGAACTCACGGTTGCGTACCGGGTGTGGCGCGCAGGCATTATACGGACCGCTGGCGTCAGGCTTGTGCAGAAGAAAATCAATCAGGGCGATTTGATCCTTGATATGGACCCATGGCATCCACTGCCGACCGGTGCCGATCGGCCCGCCCAGCGCGAGTTTGAACGGCAGCAACAGCCGCGACAAAAAGCCGCCCTCTGCGGCCAGCACCAGGCCGGTACGCACCAGCACCACACGCACGCCCAACGCTTCGGCGCGCTGGGCGGTTTCCTCCCAGGCAATACACAACTGGCTGGGGAAATCGTCCTGCACCGGGCCGCTGGCTTCGGTGAGTTCTCGCTCGCCGCCGTCGCCATACCAGCCTACCGCCGAACCGGAGATCAACACCGAGGGTTTCTGTGCCAGGCCTTCCAGCCAGGCCAGCAGGGTTTCGGTAAGGCCGATACGGCTGCTCCACAACAGCGCCTTGCGCTTATGGGTCCAGGGACGGTCTGCAATAGCCGCGCCCGCCAGGTTGACCACCGCATCCACCGGGCCGATCACCTCTTGCAGGCGCCCCACACCCAAGACCTGGTCGCCACACAAACGGGCCACCTGTTCCGGATCACGACTCCACACGGTCAAGCGGTGACCCTGGGCAAGCCAGTCTCGGCAAAGTTGGCGGCCAATCAAACCAGTACCGCCGGTCAGCAAAATGTGCATGGGATCTTCCTCATGTAACGTTTGCCGCCCATCGCTAGTCTATTTTATAAGCAGGGACCATTTGTAAACGGGCGTAACGCAGGTTCAAGCCTCAGCTTTAACCATAGGTCACGCCGTAAGAACAGGTAAGCCAAAACTTATACCAAAAAACAATATTGTACAGCTATTGGTGTCGGCGTAGTCTGTACCCAACGGTAAAACGAGGCCTCCCATGACTGTTCCCATCGCGATCATTGGCACCGGCATCGCCGGTCTCTCCGCCGCCCGAGCGTTAAGAGACGCTGGGCACGTTGTACAACTCTTCGATAAAAGCCGCGGCAGTGGTGGCCGCATGTCCAGCAAGCGCAGCGACGCCGGCGCGCTGGACATGGGTGCGCAATACTTCACCGCCCGCGACCGCCGCTTCGTCAACGAAGTGCAGCGCTGGCAAAGCAACGGCTGGGCCGAGCAATGGAAGCCCCAGCTGTACAACTTCAAGTCCGGCCAACTCACCCCGTCTCCCGATGAACAAATCCGCTGGGTCGGCACACCGCGCATGAGCGCGATCACCCGCGCCCTGCTCGATGACCTGCCGGTGGAGTTCGGTTGCCGCATCACCGAAGTGTTCATGGGCAAACAGCACTGGAACCTGCTGGACGCCGACGGCGAAAACCACGGCCCGTTCAGCCACGTGATCATCGCCACACCCGCCCCGCAAGCCACCGCGCTGCTGGCCGCCGCGCCCAAGCTGGCAAGTGCCGCCGCCGGCGTGAAGATGGACCCGACCTGGGCCATCGCCCTGGCGTTCGACAAGCCCCTGGATACGCCCATGCAAGGCTGCTTCGTGCAAGACAGCCCTCTCGACTGGCTGGCGCGCAACCGCAGCAAACCCGGACGCGACACCACCCTCGACACCTGGGTGCTGCACGCTACCAGCGCCTGGAGCAGGGCCCACCTGGACCTGCCCAAGGAAGCCGTGATCGAACACTTGCATGGGGCCTTCGCCGAATTGCTGCACAGCGCCATGCCCGCCCCGTCGTTCAGCCTCGCGCATCGCTGGCTGTACGCGCGACCGTCCAGCGCCCATGAGTTCGGCGTGCTGGCCGACGCCGACCTGGGCCTGTACGTATGTGGCGACTGGTGCCTGTCGGGCCGCGTCGAGGGTGCCTGGCTCAGTGGCCAGGAAGCCGCGCGACGCTTGATCGAGCACCTGCAATGAACCGCATCAACCCCGCCAAATTGCTGCTGTCGAAGTGGACAGCAGCGCACCCCCGCAACAAGGAAAAACACTTTTTGGTCACCGAGCTGATCCGTGACGAAGAAGGCACCGTGTTGGAAATCGACCTGCAAGCCGTCATGACGCGGCGCACCGAAAGGCTGGCGTGGCAAAGCCTGCAGAACGCCGAGGACTGGCAGATCGGCTGGAAATAACCTCCGCGAAAAATACTTGTACAAAATATTTGACTTGTACAGCATCAAACCTATGATGAGATTTAGTTGTACAAGTTTTTAGTCTTGTACAGGAATCTTGTAGAGGTTTGGCCATGTCCCACTCCGGTAAGCCAAAGATCGCGATCAGCGCCTGCCTGCTTGGCGAAAACGTGCGCTTCAACGGCGGGCATAAACAATCCCTTCTCTGCAGCCAGACGCTCAGCGACTATTTCGAGTTCGTACCGCTGTGCCCAGAAGTCGCGATTGGCCTGGGCATCCCCCGCGAACCGATTCGCCTGGTGGGCGATCCGGCGCACCCGCAAGCCGTGGGCACCGTGCACCGCGAGCTGAATGTGACCCAACCGCTGGATGACTACGGCCAGCAGATGGCCGCCGCGCATACCGACCTGTGCGGTTACATCTTCATGCAGAAGTCACCGTCCTGCGGCCTGGAGCGAGTCAAGGTCTACCGCGACAACGGCACGCCGGTGGATGGCGGCGGGCGCGGCATCTACGCCCAGGCGTTTTGCTCGCGCCACCCCAACCTGCCGGTGGAAGAGGATGGTCGGCTGAACGACCCGGTGCTGCGGGAAAACTTCATGACCCGCGTCTTTGTCTACGCCAGCTGGCAACAACTGCTCGCCGAAGGGCTCAGCCGTCATCGCCTGCTGGCCTTCCATTCGCGCTACAAATACTTGTTGATGGCCCACAGCCCGGCGCACTACAAAAGCCTCGGCCACCTGCTGGGCAGCATGACCCGGAGCACCGACCTCGACGCCTTGGCCACCGGCTACTTCAGCGAACTGATGAGCGGCCTGCGCAAGTGCGCCACTCGGGGGACCCACACCAATGTGCTGCAACACATCAGCGGCTACCTCAAGCAAGCCATCAGCGCCGACGACAAACAGGAAATGCAGACCGTCATCGGCCAGTACCACCAGGGGATCGTGCCACTGGTGGTGCCGCTGACCTTGCTCAAGCATCACTTTCGCCAACACCCGGACCGCTACATCGCGCAGCAGGCGTACCTGCAACCGCACCCGGAAAATCTCAGCCTGCGTAATGCGATCTAACCTATGAAAGCCGCCCTGCAAGACGAAACCGGCGACGACATCGCCCAAGCCCTCGAAGACGGCTGGCTGCCGATTCGCGAAGTGGCGCGCCAGACAGGCGTCAACGCCGTGACCCTGCGCGCCTGGGAACGCCGCTATAGCCTGATCGTGCCCCAGCGCACGCCCAAGGGCCATCGGCTGTTCAGCGCCGATCACGTGCAACGCATCCACACCATCCTGACCTGGCTCAATCGCGGCGTGCCGGTCAGCCAGGTCAAAGGCCTGATCGACTCTGCCCAAGCCCTTCCAGAGACTGTCGAGAATGAGTGGCACGGGTTGCGCCAGAACCTGTTGAATGCCATCAGCGAATTGATCGAGCGCCGGGTCGACGACGTCTTCAACCAGGCCATGGCGCTGTACCCGCCGCGCACGCTGTGCGAGCAATTGTTGCTGCCGCTGCTGCAGGACCTGGAGCAGCGCTGGCAAGGCCAGTTCGGCGCGCAGATGGAGCGGGTGTTTTTCCTGTCCTGGCTGCGCAGCAAATTCGGCGCACGCATCTATCACAACAACCGCCAGTTGCAGGGCCCGCCGCTGCTGCTGATCAACCAGTCCGACCTGCCGCTGGAGCCGCACCTATGGCTCAGCGCCTGGCTGGCCAGCAGTGCCGATTGCCCGGTGGAAGTCTTCGATTGGCCACTGCCCGCCGGCGAATTGGCCCTGGCCGTGGAACACCTGCAACCGCGCGCGGTGCTGCTGTATTCGAGCAAGGCCCTCCACTTGTCGGCACTCGCAAAACTATTGAGCGGCGTCAGTGGCCCAAAGTTGATCGTCGGACCAACGGTATGCATCCACCAGGCCGAGTTAGCCGTATTAACCCGTGACACCCCTGAATTGTTCGTGGCCGAAGACCCCTTGTCGGCCCACCAGATACTGATCCAGCGTGGACTTCTTTAAATGCATTTGATCTGGCTGCGCACCGACCTGCGCCTACACGACAACACCGCCCTCGCCGCCGCCTGCCAGCGCGGCCCGGTTGCAGCCGTGTACCTCATCACGCCGGAGCAATGGCTGGCCCACGATGATGCGCCGTGCAAAGTCGACTTCTGGCTGCGCAATCTGCAGCACTTGAGCCAGGCCCTGGGCAAGCTGAATATTCCCCTGCTGATCCGCCATGCCGCCACCTGGGATCAGGTGCCCGCCGCGCTCGGCAAGCTGTGCCGCGAGTTGTCGGTGCAGTCGGTGCACGTCAACGAGGAATACGGCATCCATGAAAGCCGTCGCGATGCGGCCGTGGCCAAGGCGCTGGAGGCCGATGGCGTCAGCTTTCACAGCTACCTAGACCAGCTGTTTTTCCAACCCGGCAGCGTGCTGACCAAGACCGGCACGTACTTCCAGGTATTCAGCCAGTTCCGCAAGGTCTGCTACACCCGCTTGCACAGCGCCCTGCCGCGCCTGGTCGCGACGCCGAAGGCCCAAGCGCCTGTCCCGTTGAAAAGTGATCCGATCCCCGCGCAGGTCGACGGGTTCGCACCACCCAGCGAGACCTTGCGCGCCCTCTGGCCCGCCGGCGAAGAGGAAGCCCGCCGCCGCCTCGACGCCTTCGCCGACCAGCAGATCAGTTACTACAAGGACGAGCGCGACTTCCCGGCCAAACCCGGCACCAGCCAGCTGTCCGCCTACCTCGCGGCGGGCGTGGTGTCGCCGCGCCAGTGCCTGCACGCCGCGTTGCAAACCAACCAGGGCGAATTCGAAAGCGGCGATATCGGCGCCATCACCTGGATCAACGAGTTGCTCTGGCGCGAGTTCTACAAGCACATCCTGGTCGGCTATCCAAGGGTGTCTCGCCACCGCGCCTTCCGCCCCGAGACCGAGGCGGTCGCCTGGCGTGACGCGCCCAAGGACCTCGCGGCCTGGCAACAAGCCCGCACCGGGCTGCCGATCATCGACGCAGCCATGCGCCAACTGCTGGAAACCGGCTGGATGCACAACCGCCTGCGCATGGTGGTCGCGATGTTCCTGACCAAGAACCTGCTGATCGACTGGCGTGAAGGCGAGCGATTCTTCATGCGTCACCTGATCGACGGCGACCTGGCAGCCAACAACGGCGGCTGGCAGTGGAGTTCCTCTACCGGCACCGATTCGGCACCGTACTTCCGGATTTTCAGCCCACTGAGCCAATCGGAAAAATTCGACAGCGAAGGCGTGTTTATCAAGCATTGGCTGCCGGAACTGGCCGCGCTGAATAAAAAGGAAGTGCACAACCCCGAGACAGTCGGCGGCCTGTTCGGCGTGGCGGATTACCCGCGCGCCATCGTCGACCTGAAAAAGTCCCGCGAACGCGCCCTGGCAGCCTTCCGCAGCCTGCCTTCACGCCAGGAGGTCGCCGAACATGAGTGATTTCCTGCGCCGCTTCGCCCAGGCTTTTTCCACCCTCGACAAACACAACCTGCACCTGCTCGACAGCCTGTACAGTCAGGACATCGCCTTTACCGATCCACTGCACGAGGTGCAGGGATTGCCCGCGATGCACCGCTACTTCGCCGAGTTGTACAGCAACGTCAGCCAACTGCGCTTCGACTTCCACGGGTTCGACCAGGTGGCCGAAGGCGAAGGCTACCTGCGCTGGAAAATGAGCTTTACCCACCCGCGCCTGGCCAACGGCAAGGTCATCCGCGTGGAGGGCTGTTCGCACCTGATGTGGCGTGAAAAGGTCTACCGCCATCGCGATTACTTCGATGCCGGCGCCCTGCTCTACGAACACCTTCCCGTACTGGGCAGCGTCGTCAACTGGCTGAAAAGGAGAATGGGATGAACGCACTGCCGCCCCGTCGTTATTGGCTGACCGGCGCCAGCAGTGGCATCGGTGCCTCGCTGGCCGTGGAGCTGCTCAACAGCGGCGCCCATGTGGCACTGAGTTCGCGCAGCAAAGGCCCGCTGCAGGCCCTCGCCCAACGTTTTCCCGGACAAGTGCTGGTGGTGCCTGGCGACCTGACCAACAGCCAGACTGTGCGCGAGATCGGTGAGCAGATCGCCGCGGCCTGGGGTTCGCTCGACACGGTGATCCTGAATGCGGGCACCTGTGAATACGTGGACGCCCGGCAATTCGACGCCTCGATTGTCGAACATGTGGTGCGCACCAATTTGCTCGCCAGCAGTTATTGCATCGAAGCCGCGCTGCCGTTGCTGCGTGCCGGGCGCACCCCGCATCTGGTCGGCGTCGCCAGTGCCGTGACCTACCTGCCGATGCCGCGTGCCGAGGCCTACGGTGCGTCCAAAGCCGGGCTGCGCTACCTGTTCGAATCGCTGCGCATCAGCCTGTCGCCGGAAAACATCGACGTCACGGTGATCAGCCCAGGCTTCGTCGACACCCCGCTGACTGAGCGCAACGATTTCCCGATGCCCCTGAGCTGGTCCGCCGACAAAGCCGCGCGGCACATCTTCGCCAAGTTGGAAAAACGCCCACTGGAGATTGCGTTCCCGGCGCTGTTTATCGCCACCCTGTGGCCGCTGTCGAAACTGCCCAACCGTGCCCAGTTGATCATCGGCAAGCGCATGCTGCGCAGCCCGCCGCCACAGAAGGACGACCTGTGAAGATCGCCATTATCGGCAGCGGTATCGCCGGGCTGACCAGCGCCTACCTGCTCAGCCGTCGCCACGACATCACGCTGTTCGAAGCGGGCGACCGCATCGGCGGGCATACCCACACGGCCAATGTGACGGTCGAGGGTAAAAGCTACGCGGTGGACACCGGTTTCATCGTATTCAACGACTGGACCTATCCCAATTTCATCCGCCTGCTGGGGCAGGTCGGGGTGGCGTTCAAGCCCACCGAGATGAGTTTTTCGGTGTGCGACGAGAACGCCGGGTTCGAGTACAACGGCAACAACCTCAACAGCCTGTTCGCCCAGCGCCGCAATATCCTGTCGCCAGGCTTCTGGGGCATGTTGCGCGATATCCTGCGCTTCAATCGCCAGGCGCCGCTGGACCTGCAGGAGCAGCGCATCAGCGCCGAAATGACCCTGGGTGACTACCTTGAGGCCGGCGGGTATGGCCCGCGCTTTATCCGGCACTACATCGTGCCGATGGGCGCGGCGATCTGGTCGATGTCCCTGCAGGACATGCTGGGGTTCCCGCTGCAGTTCTTTGTGCGCTTCTTCAAGAACCACGGCCTGCTCTCGGTAAACAACCGCCCGCAATGGTGTGTGATCGAAGGCGGATCCAGCCGCTATATCGAGCCGCTGACCCGCAGCTTTCGCGAACAGGTGCGTCTCAATTGCCCCGTGCACCTGGTCGAACGCGACGCCGAGGGTGTGGTTATCCACAGCGCGGCCGGCACCGAAGCCTTTGACAAGGTGGTGTTCGCCTGCCACAGCGACCAGGCACTGGCGTTGCTCGGCGACCCGAGCCAGGCCGAGCAGGAGATCCTCGGCGCCCTGCCCTATGCCGACAACGATGTCGTGCTGCATACCGACACCCGCCTGCTGCCCGACCGCAAGCTGGCCTGGGCCAGCTGGAATTATCGACTGACCGGCAACACGCAGACCCAGGCGGCCGTCACCTACGACATGAACATCCTGCAAGGCATCGACAGCGCCACCACGTTTTGCGTCAGCCTCAACCAGACGCCAATGATCAACCCGCTGAAGATCCTCGCCCGCTATACCTACGCCCACCCGCAATACAGCCTCGCGGCGGTGGCGGCCCAAGGTCGTTGGGAAGAACTCTGCGGTACGCGCAACACCTTTTACTGTGGCGCCTACTGGGCCAATGGTTTCCATGAAGACGGCGTGGTCAGCGCCCTGCGCGTGGCGCAAGCCTTCGGGGAGGCCCTGTGAACAGCGCCCTGTACAGCGGCTGGATCGCCCATCGCCGGTTTGCGCCCAAGGCCCACGCCTTTCGCTACCGCATCGGGCTGCTGTACCTGGACTTGAGCGAAGAAGAGCAAGTGCTCGGGCTCTCGCCGCTGGCCGGCGCGAGTCGCCTGGCACCCTTCGGTTTTCGCCAGCAGGATTACCTGCGTGAATTGACGCGCCACGGCATGAGCTTGACCGCCGCCGTGCGCCAGGAAGTCGGCAAGGCGCTGGGGCGTACACCCCAGGGCGTAATCTGCCTACTGACCCAGGCCCGCAGTTGGGGCCTGGCTTTTAATCCGGTGAGTTTCTTCTACTGCTTCGAGGCCGACGGACGTCTGGCCGCGATCCTGTGCGAAGTGACCAACACCCCTTGGCGCGAGCGCTATCACTACGTGCTGCCGGCCCAGGCCCTTGGCGCGGATGAGCACCAGCATTTCGCCGTGGCCAAGGCGTTTCATGTGTCGCCGTTCTTGCCGCGCGACCTGGAGTACCGCATGAGCTTCAGCCCGCCCGCCGCCAAGCTCGGCGTGCACATGGCCGATTGGCAAGGCGAGCTGAAAGTCTTCGATGCCACGCTGAGCCTGCACAAGGAAACACTCACCCGCGCCAGCCTGCACCGCTACCTGTGGCGCTTTCCGTGGATGACCGCCAAGACCTGCCTCGCCATCTATTGGCAGGCCTTGCGCCTGTTGCTCAAACGCACACCGATTTTTTCCCATCAGGCCGCCGATGGCGCCTCTCGCACTGCAGTCGGGTATACCAAGGATCGCCGCCATGAAATCCCCTAGCTTATCGGTCAAGACCAATCGCCTGAACGTCAACGGCCTGACCAGTGCGCTGCTGCGCAAAGGTGTGCTGCGCCAACTCAGCCAACTGCGCCATGGCCAACTGGTGGTGATCGAGGATGGCGAGCGCCAAGTGTTCGGCGCACGCGAAGCGCACCTGCTGGGCGAGATCCAGATTCTCGACCCGGCGGTGTGGGGCCTGGTGGCGGCCAACGGTTCCATCGGCGCCGGCGAGGCGTTTATCCACGGCTACTGGAGCAGCCCGGACCTCACCGCAGTGGTGCGCGTGATGGTCAGCAACCTCGATGTGCTCGACGCGATGGAAGGGGGCCTGGCGCGCCTGGCACGGCCGTTCACCCAAGGCCTGCACTGGCTCAACCGCAACACGCGCAAGGGCTCGCAGAAAAACATCGCGGCCCACTACGACCTGGGCAATGACCTGTTCGAAGAATTCCTCGACCCGACCATGATGTACTCGGCCGCGCAGTTCCTGACCGCCGACGACAGCCTGGAACAGGCGCAACTGAACAAGCTCGAGCGTATCTGCCAGAAGCTCGCCCTCAAACCCACCGACCACTTGCTGGAAATCGGCACTGGCTGGGGCAGCATGGCGCTGTATGCAGCGCAGCATTACGGCTGCAAGGTCACCACCACGACCTTGTCCAAGGAGCAGTTCGCCTACACCGAAAAACGCATCGCGGCCCTCGGCCTGCAAGACCAGGTCACGCTGCTGCTGCAGGACTACCGCGACCTGACCGGCCAGTACGACAAGCTGGTGTCCATCGAGATGATCGAAGCGGTGGGCCATCGTTTCCTGCCGACCTACTTCAAGCAGTGCGCGCACCTGCTCAAGAGCGACGGTCTGATGTTGCTGCAGGCCATTACCATCCGTGAGCAACGTTTCGAGCAGGCCAAGAACAGCGTCGACTTTATCCAGCGCTACATCTTCCCCGGTGGCGCCCTGCCCTGCGTGCAGAACATGCTGCAGATCGTCAGCCGCGACACCGATATGAACCTGCTGCACATGGAGGATTTCGGCCTGCATTACGCGCGAACCCTACGCCTGTGGCATGAGAACTTTCGCCGCGCCCAGGGTCGCCTGACGGAGCTGGGCTACGACGAATACTTCCTGCGCTTGTGGGAGTTTTACCTGTGCTACTGCGAGGGCGGCTTCATGGAGCGCACCATCGGTACCGCGCAACTGCTGCTGGCCAAGCCGTCGGCCATCAACCCACCGCTGCTTGGACGCTTCAGTGCTTAAGACCGTGGCCAATGCCGTGCTCTTCCAGTGCGGCTGGTTTGCCTGTGTACTGGGTGGGGACAGCCTCTGGCTGCTGGTGGGACTGGCGGTACTGGCCCTCCATCTGCTGTGGATAAGTGCCTGGTCCCGCGAAGGCCAGGCGATTCTCGCCGTGACCCTGCTGGGGACAGTCATCGATACGTCGCTGCGCACCTTCGGCGTGTTTCACTTCGGCGCGCCCGGGCCGTTGATTCCCTTCTGGTTGATCGTGCTGTGGGCGCTGCTGGCCACGACCTTGCGCCATTGCCTGGCCTGGAGCGCCCAGCCCTGGTGGCGTGCCAGTCTGCTGGGCGCGCTGGGTGGGCCGCTGTCGTATTACGCAGGCAGCCAGTTGGCCGGGGTCAGTTTTGGCTACGGCACTGCCGCCACCCTAATCGGCCTCGCCCTGCTCTGGGCCGTGATATTTCCGGTGTTGCACTGGATTGCCGGGCAACTGGCGCACTGACGTCCGTCAGAGCAGTCATACGCGCATCGTCGCCTTGCCTTACACTGCACGCCTATGACCAACATCCCCCATACCCAAATCACCGAACCCGCCGTTACCTGCTCGACGTGCGCGGCCTGCTGCTGCCAGCTGGAAGTACTGCTGATCACGGACACAGGCGTGCCGGAGCGCTATATCGATACGGACGATTGGGGCGGAGAAGTCATGCTGCGCCTGGACGATGGTTGGTGCGCGGCGCTGGATCGGGACACGATGATGTGCACGATCTATGAGCGGCGGCCGCTGATTTGCAGGGAATTCGAGATGGGCGCGCCGGAATGCCTGACCGAGCGCGAAGGCATTGCAACAGCGTATCGCTGATTGAACTACATCCTGCAGGAGCCGGCTTGCCGGCTCCTGCAGGAATGTGTGTTTAGAGCGGCATGGTGTAGTGCAGCGAGTAGCTCTCTACGCCATCGTTGTTGCTGCTGATCCCGGCATTGGAGTAGTGGGTGGCGCGAATGCCCACTTCATGCCCACCGGTAAAGCGCAGGCCGAAACCCAGGCGGTCTTCGAACTGGAAGGCCTGGCCGATGTTGTTGTCTTCCAGGCGCGTGCGGGAGAACACCGCCACACCGATCCCCGCCTCGATATAAGGCTTCACCGACTGTCCGGCGAATTCATACACAAACACCGGAGAGAACGACAGGCTGCTCGCGCCTGCGCGGTCGTCACCTTCCCAATAGGTGTAGGCGCCGCTCCAGTAGCCGGTCAGGCGACCGACATCACTTTGCATCCAACTCTTGTCCCAATCCGACGTCAGCCCCAATCGATAAGTGAGCGTCGAATCACTGGTGGCCCCCAGGCCAAACTCAAGTCCAGCGGCCTGCGCCGAAAAAGAGTGTCCCACCACAGCGGCCGCAATCGCAGCCAAACAGAACAAGCGCTTCATAAGAAACATCCTTTCCGAACGAAGTTATATGGTTTTGTACAGGCAATCCCGCTATAGAAGCCTACGCAGTGTCAGAAGTTCAGCCTGGAATCACGATATTTCACGAATTTTTCACGCGCTGAAGCTTCGCACATCTCCGGGATGTTTCCATAGTGTCGGTAGGATATTTCTGAAATGACACACATCGCCACTGGTCCAGAACTGTGCGGGCTGAGGATTGCCGCTGGCGAGCAGGTCGCGCTCGCCGAGCAGACGCTTCAGCTGGCGAGCCACGGCGGCGCCGGTGTCGATCAGAATGATGCTGGGCGGCAGCATCTGCGCCAGCAGCGGCTTGAGGAAGGGGTAGTGGGTACAACCGAGGATGATGGTATCGCAGCCGACGCTGAGCAGCGGGTCGACATAACCCTGCAACAGTTGGCGCAACACCGGGCTGTTGAGGTCGCCGGTCTCGATCAGTTCCACCAGGCCGGGGCAAGGCTGGGTGACCACGCGTACATCGGTGGCGAAGCGATCCAGTAGCGCGGCGAACTTGGCGCTTTGCAAGGTACCGGTGGTAGCGAGCACACCGACCACACCACTGCGGGTCGCGGCGGCGGCAGGTTTGACGGCAGGCTCCATCCCCACCAGCGGCCACTCGGGATAGTCCACGCGCAAATCCGCGACCGCCGCGACCGTGGCGGTGTTGCAGGCGATCACGAACGCCTTGGCGCCCCGCTCACGAAAAAACTCGGCGACGGCCCGGGAGCGCTGAAGAATGAATCCCGGGGTTTTCTCGCCGTACGGGATATGCCCGCAATCCGCCACGTACAGCAGCGATTCATGCGGCAGCAACTGCTGGATTTCATCCAGTACCGACAAGCCGCCGACACCGGAATCGAACACACCGATCGGCACGCCCTTAACCATGCCGCGGCCCGCAGACGCTGCAGCCAGGGTCACGCTTGACGCGCAACTCGCGAAAACGCGTGGTCAGCGCGTCGATCAGTAGCAGGCGGCCCACCAGCGGCTCGCCAAAACCGGCCAGCAGCTTCAAGGCTTCCAGCGCCTGCAGGCTGCCGACCACGCCGACCAGCGGACCGACCACGCCGGCTTCGCTGCAGGTAAGTTCGCTGTCGCTGCCGTGCCCATATAAACAGTGGTAGCACGGGCTGTCGGCGCGGCGCGGATCGAACACCGACAACTGGCCCTCAAGGCGAATCGCCGCGCCACTGACCAGCGGCTTGGTCGCAGCCACACAGGCGGCGTTGACTGCCTCGCGGGTGGAAAAGTTGTCACTGCAATCGAGCACCACGTCCACCGCCGCCACGGCTGCAGCCAAGGAATCGGCATCCAGCGCACTGCGATGGGCAACCAGGCTGATTTCGGGGTTTATCGCGCCCAGGCGACGCAGGGCCGAGTCGACCTTGGTCTGCCCGACGCTGTCGGTGTCATGGATGATCTGGCGTTGCAGATTGGTCAGGTCGACGCTGTCGAAATCCGCCAGGTGCAATTCGCCCACCCCGGCAGCGGCCAGGTAAAGCGCCACCGGCGCGCCCAGGCCACCGAGGCCGACGATCAGGGCGCGGCTGTTTTTAAGGCGCAACTGGCCTTCGATGTCGACATGTTGCAACAGAATCTGTCGGCTATAGCGCAACAGCTCCTGATCGGTCAGCACGGCCGGCGTCCCAGGGTAATGCGTTCGTGGCCGCCAAGGTCGATGCGGCTGGCCACCGCCTCGAAGCCCTGGCTGGACAACAGGTCACGCACGGCCTCGGCCTGGTCGTAACCGTGTTCCAGCAACAACCAGCCACCGGCATTCAGGTGGGCCGGGGCATCGCGGATGATCAAGCGCAAGTCGTCCAGGCCGTCATGGCCCGCCACCAGCGCACTCGCCGGCTCAAAGCGCACGTCGCCCGCCACCAGGTGCGGATCGTTGTCGGCGATGTACGGCGGGTTACTGATGATCAGGTCGTAGGCATGACCTTGCAGGGCACTGAACCAATGGCTGTTCAGCACCGTGGCATTGTTGAGGTGCAGGCGCTGGCGATTGCGCTCGGCCAGGGCCACGGCCTCCAGCACGCGGTCGACGGCGGTGACCTGCCAGGCGGGGCGCTCGCTGGCCAAGGCCAGGGCGATCGCGCCGCTGCCGGTGCCCAGGTCGAGAACCTTGGCCGGCGTGGCCGGCAACAACTCCAGCGCAGCCTCCACCAGCATCTCGGTTTCCGGACGCGGGATCAGCGTGTGAGGCGCGACCTCCAGGTCAAGTTTCCAGAAGCCTTGCTGGCCGAGGATATAGGCCACCGGTTCACCGCCACGACGGCGCTGCAGGTAGTCGGCGAACGTCAGTGCGGCCTCGCTGCTGACAATTTTTTCCGGCCAGGTGTGCAGGTAACTGCGCGACTTGCCCAGGGCAGCGGCCAGCAACAATTCGGCATCCAGGCGCGCGGTAGGCGAGTCGGGAAGATCGGCGGCGCGCAGCAGGCTGGCGATGATGGTCATTTATTCACCTATCGCGGCCAATTGATCGGCCTGGTATTCGGCGAGCAACGGCTCGATCACCGCATCCACGCCGCCGGCGAGAATCTCGTCCAGGGAGTAAAGGGTGAGGTTGACCCGGTGGTCGGTGACCCGGCCCTGGGCGAAATTGTAGGTGCGGATGCGTTCGGAACGGTCGCCCGAGCCCACCAGCAACTTACGCTCGCTGGCAATCGCGTTGGCGGCGGCGCTGGTCTGCTGGTCATTGAGCTTGGCCGACAGCCAGGACATGGCGCGTGCACGGTTCTTGTGCTGGGAACGCTCCTCCTGGCACTCGACCACGATGCCCGACGGCAAGTGAGTGATACGAATCGCCGAGTCAGTCTTGTTGACGTGCTGGCCACCGGCGCCCGACGAGCGGTAGGTGTCGACCCGCAGGTCCGCCGGGTTGATCTCGATCGCTTCCTGCTCGTCCGGCTCGGGCAACACGGCCACGGTGCATGCGGAGGTATGGATGCGACCTTGGGATTCAGTCGCCGGGACCCGCTGCACGCGGTGCGCGCCGGACTCGAACTTGAGCTTGCCGTAGACGTTATCGCCTTCGACCCGCGCGATGACTTCTTTATAGCCGCCGTGTTCGCCTTCGTTCTCGGACAGGATCTCGACCCGCCAGCCACGACGCTCGGCGTAGCGCGAGTACATGCGGAACAGGTCGCCGGAGAAGATCGCCGCCTCATCGCCGCCGGTACCAGCACGGATCTCGAGGAACACGTTACGCCCGTCGTTGGGGTCCTTGGGCAGCAACATGCGCTGCAGGTCACCTTCCAGCTCGGCAAGTTTTTCCTTGGCTTCGCGGACTTCTTCGACGGCCATTTCACGCATGTCCGGATCGCTGTCCTTGAGCAGCGCCTGGGCGCCCTCGAGGTCGGCCTGCACTTTAGTCAAGTGCTTGTAGGTGGCCACGATAGGCTCAACTTCGGCGTATTCCTTGGAATAGGCGCGGAACTTGGCCTGATCGGAAATGACCTCGCCGTCGCCCAGCAAAGCGGTCAGTTCTTCGAAACGGTCCTGGAGCACGTCCAGTTTATTGAGCAGTGACGCTTTCATTGCGGTTTTTTATCCGAAGAGCTGTCTGACGCGCCCTCACCGAGGGCAAAGAGTTCCTGGGCCATGGCCAACGCATCGAGGCGGCCTTCGGCAGTCAATTTTTTAAGCTGTACGCTAGGTGCATGGAGCAACTTGTTGGTCAGGCCGCGCGCCAGTTGCATCAGCACCTCTTCGGCGCTGCTGCCATTGGCGAGCAGGCGCTGGGCCTTGATCAACTCCTCATCGCGCAGGCGCTCGCCTTGCTGACGATACGCCTTGAGCACGTCCACCGCCGCGAGTTCACGTAGGCGCACCATGAAATCTTCGGCGCCGGTGCTGACCATCTCCTCGGCGGCCTGGGCTGCGCCCTGTCGGCTCTTGAGGTTTTCGGCGACCACTTCGTGCAGATCGTCGACGCTGTAGAGGTAAACGTCGTCCAACTCGCCGACTTCGGGCTCGATATCGCGGGGAACGGCGATATCGACCATAAAGATCGGCTTGTGCTTGCGCAGCTTCAGCGCACTTTCCACCGCACCCTTGCCCAGGATCGGCAACTGGCTGGCGGTAGAGCTGATGACGATATCGCTGCGCACCAGCTCGGCAGGGATATCCGACAGCAGCACCGCGTGGGCGCCGAACTGTTCGGCGAGGATGCTCGCGCGCTCCAGGGTACGGTTGGCGACGACGATGCGCTTCACACCCAGGTCGTGCAGGTGGCGGGCGACCAGGGTGATGGTCTCGCCGGCGCCGATCAGCAAGGCCTGGCTGCGCTGCAAATCACTGAAAATCTGTTTGGCCAGGCTGACGGCGGCGAACGCCACGGACACCGGGTTTTCGCCGATGGCGGTGTCGGTGCGCACCTGCTTGGCAGAATTGAAGGTGGCCTGGAACAGGCGGCCCAGCAGCGGGCCGACAGTGCCGGCCTCTCGCGCCACGGCGTAGGCGGACTTCATCTGGCCGAGAATCTGCGGTTCGCCCAGCACCAGCGAATCAAGGCCGGACGCCACGCGCATCATGTGACGAACTGCCGCATCATCTTCATGCACATACGCACTGGCGCGCAGGTCGTCGAGGCTCAAATGGTGGTAATCGGCCAGCCAGCGCAGTACCACATCCGCTGAAAGATGTTCCTGCTCTATATAAAGCTCGCTGCGATTGCAGGTCGAAAGGATTGCAGCTTCGCGGCTGTCGGTGAGCCGGCAGAGCTGCTGCAAGGCCTCAACCAACTGCTCGGGCGTAAACGCCACGCGCTCGCGCACGTCTACGGAGGCAGTCTTGTGGTTAATACCGAGTGCGAGGAAGGCCATTCAATATCGCTGATGATGTCGGGAAGCCGACAATTGTCCTACTTCGAAAGATTCAGAACAACCACCGTCGTCTATTGTCCTAATGCCTTGTGTCTATAAAGGCATCCATTGAGACTCGGTTATGTTTGGCCGAAGGCTTGTGTCATGATGATCCGACCGCAGGTTAGTCGTCCTCTTCCTATATGAATAGATCTTCCGCGTTGCTCCTTGCTTTTGTCTTCCTCAGCGGCTGCCAGGCCATGGCACCCGTGTCGCCGGACGGTACGCCGCCGGTAGAAGACAGCACCCCCGCCCCTGAAAAGCCCAAGGTTTATTCCTCATTCAGTGAAGAAACGGTGTTCAGCCTGCTGAGCGCGGAGCTGGCCGGGCAACGCAATCGTTTCGACATTGCGCTGGATAACTACGTGACCCAGGCGATCAACACGCAGGATCCGGGCATTTCCGAGCGAGCGTTTCGCATCGCCGAGTACCTGGGCGCCGATCAGGCTGCGCTGGACACGTCGCTGATCTGGGCGAAAAACGCGCCGGACGACCTGGAGGCGCAGCGTGCCGCCGCCATCCAACTGGCGCGCGCGGGCCGCTATGACGACTCCATGGTCTATATGGAGAAGGTCCTGCAGGGCAAGGGCGACACCCATTTCGACTTCCTTGCGCTGTCAGCTGCCGACACCGACCAGGACACGCGCAATGGCCTGATGAAGAGTTTCGACCGCCTGCTGCAAAAACACCCGAAGAACAGCCAGCTGATTTTCGGCAAGGCCTTGCTGCTGCAGCAGGACGATGAAGCCGAAGCCGCGCTGAAGCTGCTGGAGCAGAACCCGCCGGAAGACGGCGAGATCGCGCCGATCCTGTTGCGCGCGCGCCTGCTGCAGAACCTCAATCGCGGCAAGGAAGCGATTCCGCTGCTGGAAAAAAGCATCAAGAAGTATCCGGAAGACAAGCGCCTGCGCCTGACTTACGCGCGCACACTGGTGGAGCAGGACCGGATGGAAGACGCCAAAGTGCAGTTCGCCAACCTGGTCCAGCAGTACCCGGACGACGACGAACTGCGCTACTCCCTGGCACTGGTGTGCCTGGAAGCCAAGGCCTGGGACGAGGCCAAGGGCTACCTGGAAGACTTGATCGCCCGGGAAAGCCACGTGGACTCGGCGCACCTGAACCTCGGCCGTATTGCCGAGGAGCGCAACGATCCACAGGCTGCGCTGCTCGAATACGCCCAGGTCGGTCCGGGTAATGACTACCTGCCGGCGCAGTTGCGCCAGGCCGACATCCTGATGAGCAACGGGCGCACCGACGAGGCGGAAAAACGCCTGGCCGCCGCCCGCGACGCCGAACCGGACTATGCAATCCAGCTCTACCTGATCCAGGCCGAGACCTTGTCCGCCAACAATCAGGGCGAGCGCGCCTGGAAGGTGCTGCAACAAGCCTTGTTGCAATTTCCTGACGATTTGAACCTGCTGTACACGCGCGCCATGCAGGCGGAAAAACGCAATGACCTGGTGCAGATGGAAAAAGACCTGCGCCTGATCATCAAGCGCGATCCGGACAACGCCATGGCCCTGAATGCCCTGGGCTACACCTTGTCCGACCGCACCACGCGCTACGACGAAGCCAAGGTCCTGATCGAACAAGCCCACAAGCTCAACCCGGAAGACCCGGCGGTACTCGACAGCCTCGGCTGGGTGAATTACCGCCTGGGCAACCTGGACGAAGCCGAACGCTTGCTGCGCCAGGCGCTGGAGCGCTTCCCCGACCAGGAAGTCGCCGCGCACCTGGGTGAAGTGCTGTGGGCCAATGGCAAGCAGCGCGAAGCCCGGCAAGTCTGGGAGAAATTCCTCAAGGAACAACCCGAAAGCCCCATCCTGCGCGGCACCATCAAGCGCCTGACCGGATCCGAGACCCTTTAAGCTTATGTTCTTGCGCCACGTTATCGTTTTCAGCTTCATCGCCTTGCTCGCCGGTTGCGCGGGCATCGGCAGCCGAGAATCCGTTGAGGGCCAGGGCAACCCGGCGCAATGGAAACAACACAAGGACCAGCTCAGCAGCATCGACGGCTGGCAAATCGACGGCAAGGTCGGGGTTCGCGCGCCGAAAGACTCTGGCAGCGGCACCCTGTTCTGGCTGCAACGCCAGGACTACTACGACATCCGCCTGTCCGGTCCGCTGGGTCGGGGCGCTGCCCGCCTGACCGGCCGACCTGGGCAGGTCAGCCTTGAAGTGGCCAACCAGGGCCGCTATGAAGCGACCTCACCGGAAGAATTGCTGGAACAGCAGATGGGCTGGAAGCTGCCGGTATCCCACCTGGTGTGGTGGGTGCGCGGCTTGCCCGCGCCCGACAGCAAAAGCCGCCTGAGCCTCAACGGCGACAGCCGCCTGGCCTCCCTGGAGCAGGATGGCTGGCAGGTCGAATACCTGAGCTACGTGCAGCAGAACGGCTATTGGCTGCCCGAGCGCATCAAGCTGCACGGCACCGACCTTGACGTCACGCTGGTGATCAAGGAATGGCAACCGCGCAAGCTGGGGCAATGACGTGACCGAACGCCTGACCCTGCCCTCCCCGGCCAAACTCAATCTGATGCTGCACATTCTCGGACGTCGCGAAGACGGCTACCACGAACTGCAGACACTGTTTCAATTTCTCGACTACGGCGATGAACTGACCTTCGCCGTACGCGACGATGGCGTGATCCAGCTGCACACCGAATTCGAAGGCGTGCCCCACGACAGCAACCTGATCGTGAAGGCGGCAAAAAAACTTCAGGAACAAATCGGCTGCACGCTGGGCATCGATATCTGGATCGATAAAATTCTGCCCATGGGCGGCGGGATCGGTGGCGGCAGCTCGAATGCCGCGACCACGCTGCTGGGTCTGAACCACTTGTGGCAGCTCGGCTGGGACCACGATCGCCTGGCTGCGCTGGGCCTGACGCTGGGGGCCGACGTGCCGGTTTTCGTGCGTGGACACGCGGCTTTTGCCGAGGGCGTGGGCGAGAAACTCAGCCCCGAATACCCCGAAGAGCCGTGGTATGTCGTGCTTGTTCCGCAAGTATCTGTAAGTACAGCAGAAATTTTTTCAGATCCACTGTTGACACGTAACTCTCCTCCCATTAAAGTGCGCCCCGTTCCCAAGGGAAACAGTCGAAATGACTGCTTACCGGTTGTAGCAAGGCGTTATCCAGAGGTACGTAACGCTTTGAATTTGCTAGGTAAATTTACCGAAGCAAAATTAACCGGCACTGGAAGTTGTGTGTTTGGGGGCTTCCCAAGCAAAGCTGAAGCTGATAAAGTCTCGGCCCTTCTTACAGAGACCCTTACAGGGTTTGTAGCAAAGGGAAGCAACGTTTCGATGTTGCATCGCAAGCTGCAAAGTCTGCTCTAAAAGGAACCGAGTACTGGGTACTCGTTGCAACAGATACAGGGGCGTCGCCAAGCGGTAAGGCAGCAGGTTTTGATCCTGCCATGCGTTGGTTCGAATCCAGCCGCCCCTGCCATTTTCCTATACTCATCCAGGTTACCCTCAGCCTCTAGGTACTGCGCGTGTCCAAGATGATGGTCTTTACGGGGAACGCTAACCCCGATCTGGCTCGACGTGTCGTACGTCAGCTGCATATCCCTCTCGGTGACATCTCTGTCGGTAAATTCTCCGACGGCGAAATTACTGCCGAGATCAATGAAAACGTCCGCGGTAAAGACGTCTTCATTATTCAGCCGACTTGCGCTCCGACCAACGATAACCTGATGGAACTCGTCGTGATGGCTGATGCCTTCCGCCGCTCCTCAGCGACTCGAATCACAGCTGTAATCCCTTACTTTGGTTATGCCCGTCAGGATCGCCGTCCGCGTTCCGCACGTGTGGCAATCAGCGCGAAAGTCGTAGCTGACATGCTGACCGTGGTAGGCATCGACCGTGTTCTCACGGTTGACCTGCACGCTGACCAAATCCAGGGGTTCTTCGATATTCCAGTAGATAACATCTACGGCTCCCCCGTCCTGGTGGATGACATCGAAGACCAGCGCTTTGAAAACCTGATGATCGTGTCCCCGGACATTGGCGGCGTCGTGCGTGCACGGGCTGTTGCCAAATCCCTGGGCGTGGATCTCGGGATCATCGACAAACGCCGCGAGAAAGCCAATCACTCTGAAGTGATGCATATCATCGGTGATGTCGAAGGGCGTACCTGTATTCTGGTTGATGACATGGTCGACACCGCCGGCACCCTGTGCCACGCGGCCAAAGCCTTGAAAGAGCACGGTGCAGCTAAAGTCTTCGCCTACTGCACACACCCTGTGCTGTCGGGCCGAGCGATCGAGAACATCGAGAATTCCATGCTGGACGAACTGGTGGTGACCAACACCATCCCGTTGTCCGCTGCAGCTCAAGCCTGTTCGCGTATCCGTCAACTGGATATCGCACCGGTAGTTGCCGAGGCGGTTCGCCGTATCAGCAACGAAGAATCGATCAGCGCGATGTTCCGTTAAGGGTCAAACCTTTCGGAACACCTCACTGACGAAAAGCGCCCCGCCCCAGCATACTGTTGGGGCGGGGCTTTTTTGCCCATATCGCCTTTAGCGCTGGTCGCAAACGCTGGGGCGAATGTGGTTATTTTGGAGATACAACATGAACGATTTTACTCTGAATGCTGAAGTGCGTTCCGACCTGGGGAAAGGTGCGAGCCGCCGCCTGCGTCGTCTCGCAAGCCTGGTTCCAGCTGTAGTTTACGGTGGCGACAAAGCCCCTGAATCCATCAGCATGCTGGCCAAGGAAATCGCCAAACTGCTCGAAAACGATGCTGCCTACAGCCACGTTATCGAACTGAACGTTGGCGGCACCAAGCAAAACGTGATCATCAAGGCGCTGCAACGTCACCCGGCCAAAGGCCACGTGCTGCACGCTGACTTTGTACGCGTTGTTGCCGGTCAGAAACTGACCGCCATCGTTCCAGTGCACTTCGTTGGCGAAGCTGCTCCGATCAAGAAAGGCGGCGAAATCTCGCACGTTACTTCGGAAATCGAAGTGTCCTGCCTGCCGAAAGACCTGCCTGAGTTCATCGAAGTCGACCTGGCTAACGCTGAAATCGGCGACATCATCCACCTGTCCGACCTCAAGGCCCCTAAAGGCGTTGAGTTTGTTGCACTGGCTCACGGTGATGACAAAGCTGTTGCAAACGTACACGCTCCACGCGTTGCACCAGAAGCTGAAGAAGGCGCTGCAGAGTAATTCACTCTGTATTGCCGGAGCTTGAGGAAACATCGCGGACCGAAACGTAGCGAGAAAGCGGGCGATAACGCGGCGTTTACTCTTGAGTAAATGATCTCTTGTCGTCCACTTTCGCCGCACGCAGGTGTAGCGATGTTATCCACAACTCCAAAGGAAGGGCCCCTGTCGTGACTGCCATTAAACTGATCGTTGGCCTGGGAAATCCAGGCGCCGAATACGAACAGACCCGGCATAACGCGGGGGCCCTTTTTGTTGAGCGTATCGCCCATGCCCAAGGTGTGAACCTGGTGGCCGATCGCAAATATTTTGGCCTGACCGGGCGCTTCTCGCATCAGGGTCAGGATGTTCGTCTGCTGATTCCCACCACCTACATGAACCGCAGCGGCCAGGCTGTCGCGGCGCTTGCGGGTTTCTTCCGGATAAAACCCGAAGAGATCCTGGTGGCCCATGACGAACTGGACCTGCCACCCGGCGTTGCCAAGCTCAAGCTTGGCGGCGGGCATGGCGGGCACAACGGCTTGCGCGACATCATTGCGCAATTGGGCAATCAGAATAATTTCTACCGCCTGCGGCTCGGCATTGGCCACCCAGGCGTCGCCAGTATGGTTTCAAATTTCGTCCTGGGTCGTGCGCCACGCGCCGAACAGGAAAAACTCGATGCCAGCATCGACTTTGCCCTCGGCGTGCTGCCGGATATCTTCGCCGGTGAATGGAACCGTGCGATGAAAAACCTGCACAGCCAGAAGGCCTGACTCTTACCGAGGGGAAACACCATGGGATTCAATTGCGGCATCGTCGGCCTGCCCAACGTCGGCAAATCCACCCTGTTCAACGCCTTGACCAAGTCCGGTATTGCGGCGGAGAACTTCCCCTTCTGCACCATCGAACCCAACAGCGGCATCGTGCCGATGCCGGATCCGCGCCTGGAAGCACTGGCGGCCATCGTCAATCCCAAGCGCATCCTGCCGACCACCATGGAATTCGTCGACATCGCGGGCCTGGTTGCCGGCGCGTCGAAAGGTGAAGGCCTGGGCAACAAGTTTTTGGCCAACATCCGTGAAACCGATGCCATCGCCCACGTGGTCCGCTGCTTTGAAGACGAGAACGTGATTCACGTCTCCAACAGCGTCGACCCGAAACGCGACATCGAGATCATCGACCTGGAACTGATCTTCGCCGACCTCGACAGCTGCGAGAAGCAACTGCAGAAAGTCGCGCGTAACGCCAAGGGCGGCGACAAGGATGCAGTGGTCCAGAAGGGCCTGCTGGAGCAGTTGATCGCTCACTTCACCCTGGGCAAGCCGGCACGCAGCCTGATGAAGACCATGGGCGCTGACGAGAAGGCCGTGATCAAGGGCTTCCACCTGCTGACCACCAAGCCTGTGATGTACATCGCCAACGTCGCTGAAGACGGCTTCGAGAACAACCCGCTGCTCGACGTGGTGAAGGCCATTGCCGACGAAGAAGGCGCGATCGTGGTGCCGGTGTGCAACAAGATCGAAGCAGAAATCGCCGAACTCGATGACGGCGAAGAGAAGGACATGTTCCTCGAGGCCCTGGGCCTGACCGAACCTGGCCTGAATCGCGTAATCCGCGCGGGCTACGAGATGCTCAACCTGCAGACCTACTTCACCGCCGGCGTGGAAGAAGTCCGCGCGTGGACCGTCAAGGTCGGCGCCACCGCGCCACAAGCCGCAGGTGTGATCCACACCGACTTCGAGAAAGGTTTCATCCGCGCTGAGGTGATCGCCTACAACGACTTCATCCAGTACAAAGGTGAGGCGGGTACCAAGGAAGCCGGTAAGTGGCGCTTGGAAGGTAAGGATTACATTGTGAAAGATGGCGATGTGATGCACTTCCGCTTTAACGTGTAGGTTTACCTGTAGTTTAAACAGTAAAAAAGCCGATGCTTCGCATCGGCTTTTTTGTGGGCGCACATTTATATATCGCATCAACTAGTGATTCAGCCAAAACCCAGATAACTTCAGACTTTTCCCACCCAATCGTTCGCGCCTAGCAAAAACATCAAATATCAAGATTAGAATCCAACTTATCTTACACAGCCCTGGCCAATAACGACTCCAAGAGCACGTGACAACAGTTATAAAATTCTATCTACTGCAGTGAGCCTGTGACAGTGTCCTTGCAATGAAGCAATAGCGATTATGGAGTTATCATTCGATGTCGGCGTTTGACCACATGGAAAATGAGACGGAGTTATACCTGAATGACGATCCAGATATTAAAAGCATGTTGGGTAGCACTGCTACGTTTAACATCGATATCTTGTTGCTGGGGGAGACCGGCACTGGCAAAGATACGTTAGCTCAGCGCATTCATCATCTATCCGGCCGACGAGGTAACTTTATTGCCGTAAACTGCGCAGCTATCCCTGAAAGCCTCGCCGAAAGCCAATTGTTCGGCGTCAACAGCGGCGCTTATACCGGAGCAATACAATCACGCGCTGGTTTCGTCGAGGCCGCCCACTTGGGCACGCTGTATCTGGATGAGATCGACAGCATGCCACTAAGCTTGCAAGCCAAACTGCTGCGCGTGCTAGAGTCACGCGGTGTGGAGCGCTTGGGTTCGACCCGTTTTATCCCAGTGGACATGCGTGTGATAGCGTCAGCCCAGCATTCGTTGCACGACATGGTCGAGCAAGCCACTTTTAGGCGCGATCTGTACTTTCGCCTGAATGTTGTCAACATTCAGTTACCTACCTTGCGGGATCGACGCGACTGCATCATTTCGTTATTTCTGGAGATGATCCAGAAAGAAGCAGCACATTTCAAACTTCCTGCCCCTCCTCCACCCGAGAGTCTGCTGCAGCAGCTGTTTGTTCACACTTGGCCGGGCAACGTTCGCGAACTACGTTCGACCGCGAAGCGATTTGTATTAGGACTGCCAGTGCTCTCAACTCCGTCCTCCTCCCACTTGGGCAAAAAAACAAGCCTGAAGTCAAGTTTGCAACAAATTGAAAAAACGCTGATTGAGGAGTCTTTGCGCCGCCATGACTACTGTGTAACCCCAGTGGCTATCGAATTAGGTGTTTCCAGGCGTACGCTGTACCACAGGATCAAACATCTGGAAATTTCACTGGAATGAGGCCAATGCCTTTCGTTTTCGTACTAAAACGTCACGTCTTTTTAGTCATAAACATCCTTGCAAGGCCTGGTCTATTAACGCATGGGCAGGACAAAGATAAGCCTGTCGACATACATAACTGGAAACATTTAACCACCACGCACCGGGAACGCATCCGTCACGATAACCACACAGATAGCACCTAAGCAAATATATGCTGGGTCAAATAAACTCAATTTTACGCTTGGAGCTTATATGTCTTTTTCAGTCGGTCAAAACTATCGCGGTGCCCCTTATCCACTCGCTGGTCTCAATCCCAATATGGCCGATAGCCCCGAAGAAGTAGAGGCTAAACAGATTTCAAATAAGCAGAAAAGAGACACATTAGATAACGCTTGGCTAGGTGCCCAGATGAAGAACGTTAACGAACAGGTACGAAACTCCAAAGGTAATTAATCAGTTGATCTACCGGTTGCCTCTTGTGCCTGATGACCTTGAGGCAATCATCTTGCCTGCCTGAAGGTCACTTCATCTGTTCTCATAGAAAGTTACCATGAGTCATCAATGAGCCCACATGCCATGCGTATAAAAGAAACTCAGCTTTCAGATCAGTCCGACAGCGGCGCCGTTACCTACGCAGCACCTGAGCATTCCTTCTCAAGTAGGGATGCCAGTTTTTTTTCATCGATGCTCGAACGCTCAAACCATACAAAGGCAGTGTCTTCAGGGTCTAACGTCCCCCAGCTTTTTGTTGAGGCGTCCAATCAGCTCAGCGCCTCAATGAACCGTTTTTCCAAACTCGTCCGCGCGCCAAAGAAAGAGCTCGACTTTGAAGCCTACAAAACATACTCCCGCGATTTATTTAACGCACAACTTACTCCCCACCTGTTGACAAAATGCCTCGCCAAGGCGACCCAAGGCGTCGACAAGATATGTAACTTGCAGTAATGAAAATGCCCCCCCTTTTCTCTGCCGTCATCTTCATTGTTATTGCATCCCTATTGGGCGGATGCAGCGACCGTGTGGAACTTCATCGCCAACTCTCCGAACAGGAGGCCAATGAAGTCGTAGCCGAATTGGCTGATAAAAATATTCGCGCCACAAAATTTCCGGCTAAGGACGGTGTTGTCATCACGGTTAATACCGTTGATATCGGGCGAGCCGTACGAACACTGGAAGCCGTAGGTCTACCCAGAGTTGCTCGGACCACGCTAGGGGATACCTTTCGCAAGGAAGGCGTAATTTCAACGCCATTGGAAGAACGCGCGCGCTATATCTATGCCTTGTCCCAAGAGCTTGAGGCCACTTTGTCCAACATTGACGGCGTCATTGTCGCACGCGTGCACGTGGTGTTACCGGAACGCGTCGCGCCGGGCGAGCCAGTACAACCGGCATCTGCATCGGTATTCATCAAGCACGACCCACGGTTGGACCCCGATAACATCCGAGCACGGATTCGCAGAATGGTAGCGAGCAGTATCCCTGGCATGTCTATGGCAGTGGACAACCTGCAAAAACTCTCGGTGATATTCGTGCCAGCGACTATTTACCAGGAGCAGCAGCGACTGGTGTATTTCGGCCCTTTCCTGGTGCCTAGCGATAATCTTGGGTTCTGGCGAACCAGCGTAATGGTTTTACTGCTCAGCGTGATCGTCCTCCCGATCGCCTTATTGCTGCTGCACAAACGGCGTCAGAGTCGCCATCAAGAAACGGGGTCAACGGGCAAATCAACGGTTTCTGTTCATGACGCCTAGACTCGATCATCAGCTTCATGAACACCTGCCGTGGGCGCGATGGTGGGTATTTCCCTGGGAGTCTGCCCACGAAGACTGGAAGGGCGAAGATTACCCGGTGATTGAAACGCTGCTTCGCAGTGGACAGTCAGCACCAGACAAACTACTGGGTTATGCAGCCTGTTTGCCTGCTAAGCCGCACCCCACAGTGATCCGCCTGGCCTTGGCCTCTAGGGAACAACTGAACCTAATGCTGGCATTGGTTCACGGCACCTTCAATCCCCAGGACTCAGACCTCTTGACCGACATTCATCATCAATGGTGCATGCGTCTTTCCAAGGCGCTGCCCCCCGTGATACTGCCGCCGGGTTCTGACCCGATACAACTGCTCCATAGCTGGGTTGAAGCCGCGACCTGGCAGCGCCTTAGATTGCGATTCCCGCGTAAATGTGTGGTTGAGGTTGAAACAACAAACCTTCCGCACGGAATCACAGGTAACCGACTCGACACACTCTGGCAGGCCGTCGTATGGCGCGCTACTACATTGGCGAGTAATGACATGCCCACACCTAGCACGAGTGAGGAGTTCAACAGTGTTATGCCGTTACAACATTAAGTTATCCGGGCTCTCGCCTAGCGCGCCACGTAGCATAATACCCCGGGAAGAGCTTGCAAACTGGAAGCATGCAAATCAACTTTTGCGTGACGCAAACATTCAAGCTGAAGAGTTGATCAGATTGACAGAGCAGAAATGTGAGGCGTTGCTGGAGAAGGCCTCGATTGATATCTGGCAACGCGCCGATGCTCAGCTCAAACAGTGGGAACGTAGTAGGCAAACGATGTGCGACACCGTGGAGCATTACGCCACCCAGATCACCAACCAGGCGATTCGCAGCCTACTTGACGAGATAGTAGCCCCACAACGAGTGGCAGCCCTCGTTAAGCAATTGCTGAAGAGCCAAGTTGAGGAAATCAGCGCGACACTGATGTGCCACCCACATGACCTTAAAGAGGTAACGCACGCTTTAGCCCACTATGGGAGCACGTTCTGGAAGCTTATAGCCGACAGCTCAATCGACGCCCAAACACTTGTATTGAAGACAGATGAAGGCGATTTCCGAATCAGCTGGAACGACATGCGCAATGCTCTTTATGAACAGGTTAGGGATCGTCGGATCGATGTCTGACCTCGCTTTTCTCTAGCCCTATTAATGCTGCCTATTTAGTAATGACTTCGCAATTCCTTCGACGGCCATCAGCCATAAAGGTAGACCATGGACTTCTATAAGGCCTTCACTTCAGAAGTTATAAGCAATCGGAAAAAAGCTGATAACGAATTTACCTCTTTTTACAGGGAGGCGACGCCAGACAATTGGGACAGTGAGCTTTTTTTCAAACTCACACTTAACCACCAGATGGCCAATTCCCTTGATCAGGATCACGCCAAAATTGTCAATCAGTCGCTCAAAACCACCATTGACCATTTCAATTAAATGAAAGATTTAATTCATGACTGGCTGAGTAATAAAAAAGAAGAACATCTGACATTATTTGAAGAGGAGGATGAAGTCACCTTGATATATCAGAAAACCGTTTTGTTGCTTGCCGCCCAACTGACGTCAACACGAGCTGACGGCGTGGTTCTACAGTATTGGGCGCGTCTGGGCGCCGCTAGCCTCGCGCATTTCCAGGGTGCACTCGCTCAGAAACCAGACACTGGTGCGCTTTGGCTTACTCAGATTCTGAAAGGCAAACTGAGTGAGGCGGATGTGCTCGACTGTCTGGCGGACTTACTCAATCAACGCGATGCCTGGCGAGCTATCTTCGCACGTCTTCGCCGTCCCTCCCTGAGCGCCAGGCCCATCCCGTTACGTTCACAGCTGTACTAACCAGAGTACTCCCCATGAATAACAAGACCCGCGAGCGCAGGAGTCTGCGTTTTGATTCGCCCGTTGTTTTATCCAAACGTATCCGTTGGGGCGGCATCGGCCTGCTTTGCTCGCTATTGATCCCGCTAAGCAGCGCGTTAGCTGCCGTTCCCCAAGAATGGAAAAACACCGCCTACGCCTACGAGGCCGAACACAAACCCCTGCGCGATGTACTCGAAGACTTCGCCCAGACCTTTGGCACCCAACTGCAAATCGAGGGGCTGCTGGAAGGCAACGTCAATGGCAAGATCCGCGCGAATACCCCGCAGTCGATGCTGGACAGGCTATCCGTTGAGCATCGTTTTCAGTGGTACCTCTACAACAACACTCTGTTCGTCAGCACCCTCGACCAGCAGGAATCCGCGCGCCTTGAAGTTTCTTCTGAAACCATTTCAGACCTCAAGCAAGCGCTCACCGATATCGGCTTGCTCGACAGCCGATTCGGCTGGGGTGAGTTGCCCGAAGATGGCGTGGTGCTCGTCTCCGGTCCTCGGCGCTACATTGAGCAGATCAAGCAGTTCAGCAGTCAACGCCGCTCTCCGGATGAAAAACAGAGCGTGCTGAGTTACCCGCTGAAGTTCGCGAATGCGGCGGACCGTCATGTCGATTATCGCGGCGAGAAGCTTGCTGTCCCGGGCGTTGCCAGCATTCTGCGCGGGCTGCTGGAACCGCGGTCCACCTCGGCGCCCTCGTCGCTCTCGGCACTGAGCCAACGTCCCACGTCACCACCCGCACCGCTCACACCCAACATTCCCCGCTTGGGTAATCCGTTGCTGGGCCAGATGCTCGGGGCCAACGCCAACCCGGCGCAAATGGACCTCGGTCCCACGCTCACCTCACGCGCACCGACCTCCAACAGCCGGATTCGCGTCGAGGCCGATATACGCAATAACGCCGTGCTGATCTATGACCTGCCGGAACGCCAGGCCATGTATCGCGAGCTGATCACTCAACTCGATGTGGCGCGCAAGCTGGTGGAAATCGACGCGATCATTCTCGATATCGAGCGCACGCAGTTGCGTGAGTTCGGGGTGAACTGGGGTTTCCAGAACAGCCGCTTCCGCGGTGGTGCCAACGTGTCGCCGGGCACCTCGTCGCAACTGACGATTGAAAATCGCGATCGCTTCTATGCCGACATACGTGCATTGGAAGCCAAGGGGCTGGCAACCATGGTCTCCAACCCCTCGGTGCTCACCCTGGAAAACCAGCCGGCGGTCATCGACTTCAACCGCACGCAATACCTGACGCCCGGTAGAGAGAACGCCACCATTTTGCCGGTCACCGTGGGCACCAGCTTCCAGGTCGTACCCCGCGTCATCACCAGCCGTGGCGGCCATCAGATCCACTTGGTGGTGGATATCGAAGACGGCAATTTCGACGAGACCAATCCCCTCCCCGGCAACCTGGATGTCCGTCGCGGCAAAGTCAGCACCCAGGCGGTGATGGCGGAAAAGCGTTCGCTGGTGGTCGGCGGGTTCCACGTGACTGAAAGCACTGACAAGCAGAACAAAGTCCCGCTGCTGGGGGATATCCCGCTGCTGGGCAAGGCACTGTTTTCCTCGACCGAACGGCAGAACAATCGACGTGAACGCCTGTTCATCCTGACCCCGAGGGTCATCGGCGACCAGGCCGACCCCTCGCGCTACTTGCCCCAGGCCGACCAGGTTGATTTGCAGGCCGCGCTCACACCGCTGGCCAGGCGTTATGCCCCTCACCAGCCGGTGATCAAGCGCAGCGACATCATCAGCACCCTGGCGCACCTGGTCAGTGGCGAAGTCCCCAAGGCCTTCAAGGCTGCACCGATGCCGTTGGGGCTGAACACCTTATGCAGTACACGGGATTTGCTCGCGCTGAACACCGAGCGCAGCCAGTGGTATGCGGGTCCTGAGTACAACGTGGCCGTCGTGGTGCTGAGCAATCAGTTCAAGCGCAATGTGCGTATCGACGAAAAGGAATGCAGCAACTCGCAGACCCTAGCCGTCAGCGTCTGGCCGCGCGCCTGGCTCAAGCCTGGCGAAGAAGCCGAGGTATTTATCGCGATGCGCCCCGTCGTAAAGGATGAACACCTCAGTGTGCCCCGCCCCTCCTTGATCACTCCCGCTCAAAAGGCTACGCCATGAAACACCGCCTACTCTGCGTCACCCTGATCGGCACTGCGCTGCTCGTCGCCGGCTGCACCCCGACCTGCAAGGGCGACTCGTGCTCTCGCCCGCAATCGAGCCAAAACAAAATGGTGATCTGGTGGCCGGCGCAAATGCGCGTCGAGCCTGGTCCTGCCGGGGAACGGGCGGACTATCAAACGATCTCGCTCGAACGATGAACCTCCCGGAAATGCCCGACGCACAACGCCAGGTGTTTCTGCAGAATCTGGTGAGCGGCACTGCCGCTCACCTGTCACTCGCGCCTGGAATCAAGGTGTGCAAACAGCAAGCCGGCCAGCAGCCGGGGCTGGCGTTGCATGTCGCTCGCGAAGTGTTGCAACCGGGGCAACTGCAATGGGTACTGGAGCGGCGCTTTGAGCATGCGGCGTTGTACGATGGCTGTTTCATCTACCTCGACGCCCAGCACGCCCTGGTCATCTGGCACGCATTGCCTGCAGTGCCCAGTACGCTCGACAAGGTCCTCAGTCGGATGTTGTCGTTGGCCAACCTGAGCGCCCTGGACACACCTTCCAATCGCTGATCAGCGGCGCTCAAGCTCCGGCAATTCCAGGGTCTCGCGCTTGGCTTCATCGTCCAGTTCGCGCAAGGTGCGATAGATCAGCGCCACGGCCTGCAGGGTTTCACGAGGAATGCTTGCGCCCAGCTGTTTCGTATAGAGCATGCGAGCCAGCCACACACACTGGATCACCGGCACGTCGGCGGCCTTGGCTCGTACGATCAACGCGCGGGCCTCGGCGTCGGTGCCTTTGCTGATCAGCAGCGGCAGCGGCGTCTTACCGGGCCGGTAGTACAGGGCGACAGCAAAGTGCGTCGGGTTGACCACCAGCATATCGGCCTCCTCCAGCTTGGGCAGCTTGACCTTCGGCTCCTCCTGGGCCAGTTGGTGCGCCAACGCGCGGCGCTGGCCTTTCACATGGGGGTCGCCTTCCATGTCCTTGTACTCCTTGACGACTTCCACCTGGGTCATGCGCATGCGCTTGGCGAAGAAGTGCTTCTGCAAACTCAGGTCGATCAGCGCCAGCACCAGTAACAGTCCGAGACAGGCGTGCAGCAAGTGACGAAACAGGGCTATCAGCGCCAGCAGGTAACTTTGCAGATCGCTGTTCGCCAGGTTGATCAACACCCCTAACGAAGGCCAGACCACCAGGTACACAATCAGGCCGATAAGAAATGCCTTGGTGATGCTCATCAGCAGATTCATCACCGACTGGGCTGAGAACATCTGCTTGACCTGGCTGACCGGGTTGAGCCGATTGAAATCGAGCTGCAGGGTTTCCGGCGCGAACAGCAAACCGAATTGCATCCAGCTGCTGATCAGCTTCGTGGCAATCACCACGCCAACCATCAACAGGGAGAACGAGAAAAACATGACCAGCCCATCAACCAGCACTTCTTCCAGCGCTCGTGCGAACGGCTGGTTGAAACGCGACATCGGCAACACCATCATTTGCTGGAAGCGTTGCAGGCTGGTCTCGGCGGTGAACAAGGCGATCTCACTGATGGCCGTGAGCGCCAGTAACTTGGGGACGTCCTGACTTTGCGCGACCTGGCCTTTTTTGCGTTGGTCGCGCAGCTTCTTGGCTGAAGCCGGGTGCTTCTTTTCGCCTGAATCACTCATGGCACCGCGGCCTTGAATAACAGCCCGAGTGAATGTTTAAGGTCGCCCAACTCGAGCATGCGCCCGACAATCAGGTCCTGCAGCAGCGCAAAGTACAGCAGCACAATGCCAATACCGGCCAGGCTCTTGACCGGCGGCGCCAGCGTACTCACCTGCAATTGCTGGCTGTAAACCCCCAGCAGCGCAATACCGAACTCCAGCAACAGCAGCACCGCGATGAAGGGCGCGGCGTACAACATCATGTGCGTGAAGGTATCGCCAAGCAGGCCGACGAACACACTCATGCCATTCGGCGCGGGGAGTGGAAACCATACGGTGGGCGGCCAGATCAGGTAGCTGTCCCAGATCACCTGGGTCAAGGCGCCCAACCCCAGGCTGACCATCAGCAGGAAAATCGCCAGTTGCTTGAACAAGTGCCCGATCGGCGTTGCATCCGGCCCCAGTGAAGGGTTGAGTTGGCCACCGGCCAAGGCGCCGCGCTGGTTATCCAGCAACGCCCCCACCGCCTCGAACATCCAGAACGGCATCGCCAGCAACAGCCCCAACAACACACCCAGCGCCACTTCCTTGAGCACCAGGGCACCGAGCATCAGCGCCGAGTAATCCTGGCCCTCCAACGCCGCATGGATACCCGGTGCGGGCATCAGTGCCATGACCATCACCAGGGTGTGCCGGAGCATGCCGCGTATATGTTGAAAACAAAACGCCGCCACCAGAATGCCGCAGGGATAGATACGCGCCATGCCGATCACCAGGCTGGGCAGGAACTCAAGATAGAACAGCACAGGCAAACCCTCAGTTCAGGGCCGAACGGCCGATCATGTCGAAGGTCAGGTTGATCAACTGGATCAACTCCACACCAATCCAGCGCCCCGTCATGATCAACGTGATGCCCACCGCTACCAGCTTGACGCCAAAGGGCAGCGTCTGGTCCTGTATCTGCATGAGCGCCTGCACCAGGGAAGTCAGCACCCCCACCACCACCGCAACGATCAACGGTGGCGCGGACAGCACCACCACCAGCAACATGCCCTGCTTGAACAGCACGATAGGTTCCATAAGCCACTCAGAGATAGGAAAGGAACAGACTGTCGAGCAACCGTGACCAACCGGACACCAGCACGAACAAGAGCAATTTGAGCGGCAGGGAAATGGTCATCGGCGAGACCATTTGCATGCCCAGCGCCAGCAGCAGGTTGGACACAATCAGGTCGATGACGATGAAGGGGATATAGATCAGAAAACCGATCTCGAACCCCGCCTGCAGTTGCGACAATACGAACGCCGGGACCAGCAGGATCAGGTCCTCGCGCTCCACCTCCTGGGCCATTTTTGGCGGCCACAGGCGTGCGGTGTTTTCCAACAGATGCGTCAGCACGTCCGGGTCCACGTTGCGCAGCATGAAGGCCCGCAACGGCTTGATAGCCTCTCCACCGGTCTGCAGTACCGTTTGCACATTGCTCATGTCCAACGGCGACGCCTTGACGCTTTCGGCGATTTCGTACCCAACCGGCGCCATGATAAATAGCGTCGCTGCCAAGGCGATGCCATTGATGGCCATGCTCGGCGGCACCTGCTGCACACCGATGGCGTTTCGGGTAATCATCAGCACGATCACAATCTTCAAGAACGATGTGCAGATGACCAGCAACATCGGCATCAACGTCAATGCCCCAAGAAACAGCGCAAGAACGAGGGGATCGAGCCCCTGGAGTATCATTGGCCGAACAACACACGGGATAACTGCAACCCCAGGCGCCCGTCGACTTCCACCAACTGCCCCTGGCCAATAGGCCGATCACCGTAGTAAAGACCGGCCATGCCAGGCGCGTAGCCGCTGATGCCCAGTACCGAGCCGGGCCCCAGGTTTCGCAGCTCGCCCAGCGTCAGGTTCAACGTCCCGCAGCGCACATTCAGCGCCATGCTCAGCTCATCGAATGGCTCATGGCCGAAGACATCCACCACCGGCTCGTCTTCCTCATACCCCGAGTAATGGGGCGCTGCAAACTCTTCGTCCACGGACGTGTCCTCAATAGAAGTAAGGGTCAGACACAAGGGCCCGCAAGCATCATCGATGCATCCATGCAGCCTCTGTTTTCCAACCTGTATGTAGCCGTTGCCCTGGGCTTGAAAAAAACCCTGCTCAAGCAGCAGCACATCACCGGTACGCAGGCCACGCGCCTGGGCTATCGGCAATTGCAAACGCCCAAGGGTCACCGCGAGTGCCAGTTGGAACGTTGCCGGCATGGGTGCGGCAGTGGCGCGCCACGGTCCCGCCTCGCATAACGCCAGGAAGCTCTCGGGCGCCAGCCACATATAGCTCGCGACCCGTGCGGCCCCCAGGGTTACGCTGAGTCGGCAACCAAAGCCCTTGGGGCGATCGGTCTCCAGCAATCGCATGTAGCCCAATAACGCGCTCACCTGCGGGCTCAGGTGATGCTGGAACAGTGCCCAGAACCACGAATCCGGATCGTTGCCGGAGGGCGCCAATGTCACTGGGCACTCCCCCAGCAAGCTGAGCAGCGGCCCCGCTTCCGCGAGCGCCAGCACGCCACACACGGTTTCAAAGCACACCGCCTTGGCCCCTGCGGACGCGCGCCCCGGCTCCAGCCGCAGCTCACCGTCCTGGCCGGCAACCTGGAACGCCAGGCACAAGCCGCGCCCCAGTCGATGGCGTGCGGCAACGGTATCGCTCTTGATCAAAGGTAAAGTCAGCAGCGGCACTAGCATGCGCACCCGGCGTCAGGCACAAGCAGATTGACCGGCAGCCCCAGCGCGCCGGAAAACCGCTCCTCACACTGTTGTCGCACACCACTGAGCCAGCGGGCCGTGGCGTCATGCTCCGCTTCCAGCTCGATGGTCCAGGCACTCTGCTCACGGTGCACGCTGGCCTTGATCCGCCCCAGCCGGGGCAGATACAACACGGCCTGCAGTGGCCACTGGGCCCCGGCCTGTATGCGCGGTGCCAGTTGTTCGGCGAGGGCCTCGATCATGGAGACATTGGCCGGTGTCTTGATTCCCGCCAGGGACGCTCCCGACCCGGTGCCTTCATCGTTATCGGTAAACAACTGAGCGAACAGTCGACCCTGCTCCCACTCCACTGCACCGGTGGCCCGTGGCTCACGTTCTTCTCGCGCGTCACGTGGACGTGGCCGCTCGCTGGGTTTATTTGAAACCTGGTTCATATCGGCTCCTGAGCCAGTAAAAGAGACAACTCCTGAAGTTTCTCCACTTGCCGCAGGCATTCGGTGACCTGTTTCTGTGCCGTGCCGACACGGCTTTGCTTGTCGTCCTGCTGGCCCCGCAACGCCTCCAACTGGCCCATTTCTCGCCGGGTACTGGCCGATAACGAGCGCTCCTGCGCGCCCCAGGATTTCAGGGCCTTGAGCGTCATCACTTGGCCTTGATGCCGACTGAACAACTCGGCACTTTGCCGGGCCTCCTCCAGTCGCGTGTGCTCAAGCGCATCCTGGGCCTGTTGGATATGCGCAAGCAGGGCCTGCTGGGCGCGCTTGGCCTCGCGCAGCGCTCGCTCGGCCCGATCGGCGCGATGCCGGCGCAGGCGCCGCAACGTCTCGACGTCCGCTTGCAACACATCAGAATGGGACATGGGTGGTCAGCTCCTTGAGTTGCTCCAGCGTCACCATCATCGGCGTGGGCTCGCGCAGATCCTGGCGCAGGAAGCCATCGACCGCCTGGCGGCTGTCCACCGCCAGGTCGGTAAGGGCATCACTGCCGGGTTGGTACTCACCCAGCTTGAGCATCAGTTCGATCTGTTGATAAGCCGACAACAAACGGCGCAATCCGGTACCGGCCTGGATGTCTTCAGGTGTCGCCACGTTGCTTAAAATCCGCGAAAGGCTCGCCAGCACATCCACTGCCGGGTAATGCCCGCGCTCGGCCAATTTGCGTGACAGCACGATATGGCCGTCGAGCAGCGAGCGCACTTCATCGGCCACCGGATCGTTCATGGAGTCCTGCTCGATCAGCACCGTATAGATCGCTGTGATCACGCCGTCACGCGTCAGACCGGCGCGCTCCACCAGCCGTGGCAGCAGGCTGTACACCGAGGGTGGCAAACCGCCGCGCCCCAAGGGTTCGCCGGCAGCCAGGCCGATTTCGCGCTGGGCCCTGGCAAAACGGGTCAGCGAGTCAATCAGCAGCAATACCCGCTGCCCCTTGCGCCGGAACCCTTCGGCCAATGCGGTGGCCGTAAAGGCTGCGCGGGCGCGCTCCATGCTGGAGCGATCGGACGTGGCACACACCAGCACCGCTTTGGCGCGCAGTTGATCATCCAGTTCGTGGTCGAGAAACTCACGCAGCTCGCGACCCCGCTCGCCGATCAGGCCGAATACGATGACATCGCACTCCACGTTACGGGCGATTTCGGCCAGCAAGGTGGTCTTGCCGCACCCCGCACCGGCGAACAGGCCTACACGCTGACCTTCGCCAAGCGTCAGCAAGCCATCGATCGAACGCACCCCGGTCGCCAGTGCGCGGTGGATCCTCGGCCGTTCGGTGGGCAATGGCGCTTCACACAACACGGCACTGGTGTCCGGCAGGTCAGACTCGACAAACGCACTGGGGCCCTCCCCCGCAATCGGTCGACCGAACCCATCCAGCACCTGCCCCAGCAGGGCATCGCTGACCTGCACCCGATGCGATACCCCCAGGCGCTCCACGCTGGCGCCCACCTTCACGCCTTCAAGGTTGCCCAAGGCGCTGAGTACCGCGTCCTGGTTATCGAAGCCAATGATCTCCGCCAGCATGAATTCCCCCGGGTTTTTCTCCACCTGGCACAAGTCACCGATACGCGCCTGGGGCAGCCGGCATTGCAGCAGCATGCCGTTGACGCGCTGGATTCGCCCGCGCACCGTCACCGGCGCAAAGTTGCTCAGTGATTGCGCCTGGCGCTGCTGCCAAACGTCGAGCCGCGCTTGCAATTCCGTACTCACCAGCGCACCTCATAACGCTGCACACCATCGAAGACCACCTTGCTGTTGTCGATCAGCACCAGACGCAACCCTTCCACTTCATCACCGACAAACAGCCGGCTGCCCTCGTCCAGGACCACATGGCCATTCGGCCCTCCGACGATCTGCACAATCCTGAACGGCAGCGCCGAGTCACGTGCCCGCACACGGCTGATCACCGGCACCGCGCTGTCGAACTGCTCACCAAAACGGGCGAGCATGCGCGCCACCAGTTCCACATCGTCCTGGGAGACATCCCCACTGAGCGCGACCTGGCCATTGATCACTTGCAAGCTGACTCGCTGGCCCAACTCACGCTCGCTGAGCATCTTCAGCAGCTGCTGGCGCACTTCAAACGGCGATGCCAATTCGTGTTTCTGAGCCACCGGCGGCATCAAGGACGCCTGTGCATCGTGCTCCCCGGTGGGGAGCATGCTCATCACCGCGATGATCACCGCCACGACCAGCACCAGGCTGATCAAGCGCTTTTGCTGCGAATGGGATATGGACGACAACTTCAGCGCCGGCACGGGTTCACTGGCGGGCGGCGGTGGCGCTTGCACGGGGGCTGCAGCCTGCGGCCAGGGCTGATCGGCCAAGGTGACACACAAGCGCACGCCTCCGACCGAAAACGGAACACCCGGCATCAGGCTCGCAATCTGTGCCAGTACCTGTCCTTCGGCGCTCTGCAACAGCCCGGCCTCGGCCTGCACCGACCACTGGGCATCGATAAGCCGCAGTCGCGCATGCTGCTCGACCACCTCGGGATCATTGAGTACCAGGTCAGCGTCCAGATGGGCACCGATGCTCCACTGCTCCCCAAACAGCGGCAACGCAGCACCCTGGCGCTGTCCATCAAGCACGCGTAATTCAAACATCACCGCCCCCTCCACGCTGGCCAACGCCAAAGACTCATGCCACTGCACCACGCATGAGTTCGTCCTGGCCCAGGTCGATACGTCCCAGCACTTTGACTTTGGAGGTGCTGCTCAACTCGGCAAACGACAGCACCGGAACATGGTTGAATTCTTCCAGCAGCAGAGTGCGCAAAGGGCTGCGCAGGTCCTGCGCAACCAGCATCACACTCTTGCTTTTTGCCCTTATCGCAAAGGCCTGATTGAGCAGGTTGATCAACGCCGCGCTGTATTCGTCCTCAAGGGCGAAGAACACGCCGGTCTGGGTTTGGCGAAGCGCCTCGCGCAGGATGTTTTCCGAATGCGGCGACAGCAGCCAGGCATGCAGACCGTCGGCCTCTCGGTACTGATGGAAGATCTGCGCCTTGAGGGCGATGCGCGCATAGTCGGCCAGGGCTTCCGGTTCACGCTCATGCTGGCCGTACTCGATCAGTGACTCGACAATCAGCCGCACAGCCCGCAGTGGTACGCCTTCGCCGGCCAGGCGTTGCAACACCGCCGAGAAACGCGACAGCGGCATGATGCGCTGCAGCTCCTGCACCAGCTCCGGCTGGTTATGCTCCAGCCAGCCGAGGATCGACTTGCTCTCCTGGATCCCCAGGAACTGCGGCCCGCTGAGCATCATGGCTTTTTTCATGCGCTCGAGGATCAGCTCCGTCGACGTGAAGCGCTCCAATTGCGGGTCATCCAGCAACGGATCATCGGGCGCCAGCCAGACCCAGCCCTGTTCATCGCGATCGACCAGCCCCGGTATCCCATCAGCCGGCTCAACCGTCAGCGCCTGGCTGTCGACCGCCAGGCGACTGACGACCGAAGCCTTGACCATCGGCACTTCATGCACACAAAACCGCATTTCATCGTTGGCCAGGGTGTCATCGAGTTCGACTTCAAACGGCGGCAACGTCAGGCCAATGTTGGCGACCAGTGAATTTCGAGACTGGCGGATGCCATGGATAAGCTCGGTGACTTCGGGCGTCCCGCGCAGCGCCGCGGGAAATTGCAGCAGGTAGGGTCGCGAAGGATCGAACCCGCGAAGATCCTCCTGGCCATTTTCTTCGGGACGAACCGCGGGAGCCGCCTCAGCGGCAGGCTTCGCCTCTTGCTGACGCTTGCGCATCAGGTAATAACCCAGGCCGCCGGTGATCAGCGAAATGAAGATAAATACCCCGGTCGGCATACCGGGGACAATTGCAAACGCGAGCATGCCCACCGACGCAATCATCCAACTCTTGGGCTCACTGGTCATTTGCCGGGCGATTTCGGCGCCCATGTTACTTACCCCCCTGCGTGCATCCGGCGCCACGCGGGTAATGATCATGCCGGCGGTCAGGGAGATCAGCAGTGCCGGGATCTGTGCAATCAGGCCATCGCCGATGGTCAACACCGAGTACAACGCCATCGAATCAGCAGCACTCAAGCCGTGCTGGAACATACCCGTGGAGAAGCCGCCCAACAGGTTGACGACCACGATGATCAAACCGGCGACGGCGTCACCCTTGACGAACTTCATGGCGCCATCCATGGCCCCGAACAGTTGGCTCTCACGGGACAGCTGCTCACGCTTGTCGCGTGCCTGTGCTCCGTCGATCAGGCCCGCGCGCAAGTCACTGTCGATCGACATCTGCTTGCCGGGCATTGCATCCAGGCTGAACCGCGCCGCGACCTCGGCGACCCGCTCCGAGCCCTTGGTGATCACGAGGAAGTTGACCAGGGTCAGGATCAGGAAGATCACCATCCCCACCGCCAGGTTGCCCCCCACCACGAAATTGCCGAAGGCCTCGACGATGTCTCCGGCGTCCTGTTCCAGCAGGATCAGGCGCGTGGTAGCAATCGACAGCGCCAGGCGAAACATGGTGGTCAACAGCAGGATCGACGGAAACGAGGAGAACGCCAGCGGCCCCGGCAGGTACAGCGCCAATACGATCAACAGGCAGGAAATGCAGATATTCAGCGCGATCAGAATGTCCACCAGCCAGGTAGGCAGCGGCACGATAAAGATGAAGACGATGGCCAGGACCACGACGGCGCCCAGCACTTCGGCGCGCTGGGCAACTTTAAGCAATACACGGTTGATGGCCAGCAGCACGGTCACGCCAGGGACCTCGGCACCACGGTAAATCGTGTGCGCCCGCGCAGGTGCAGGTCCAACTCGTCCATCACGGCCACGAGCCGCTGCAGCGTGTCCTGGCGTACTTGCCTGTCAGGCCACAAGGCCAAGGGTAACTGCTTGAACAGCGGATGAAGCGCGTGAAGGGCGACCAGTTGACGCAAGGCCGGACCACCGCCCAGGTCATGGCCCAAGGTCAGGAGTTCAGTGGAGTCGATGCCGCTGCCGGCGTAAGTCAGCATGCGCTGCAACAGCTCCACCGGGTCATGCGCGATGGCCAGGCGCTCGATCAATGCCCGACAACCGGCCCACACGCCATTCAACTGCCCGCAGCTGTTCAGACTCAGCAACAAGGTGCGCAACAGCGGCAGCGGCCTCGACGACACCAATGCCGCAATATCATCCGCCAAGGCCTTGCGCATCGCCTGGAGGCCAACATGAAACCGCTCGCCACCGTAGAGCCTGAGCAGTTCCTTCATCATCAGCGTCGGGGATTGCCGCACGACCACGCTGGCGTAGTAGAGCATGCGCAGCTCCTGACGCGCCTGCGGATCGAGACCGGCCACCTGCAATGACAAGGCGGTGTTCAGGCCCGCCTGGATTTCGCCTTTGAACCCGACCTCCAGCCTGGCAATGGCCTCGCGCGCCAGGGCCGCCTCGGTCGGGCGCGATTCAGCGTCCGCCTGGGCCGCCACATGCTTGAGGACCACGAACGCGCGTGCAGGGTCTCCGCCCGTGAGCGCGAGCAGCTTGCTCACCGCAGGCTGTTGTTGCAATTGCAGCCTGAGGCGACGCGAAATGGCTGCCAGGGTCGCCTGGGCCGGATGCCCCAGTTGTTCGTAAAGCTGAATGATCTGTTGGGCCGGGGGCACACGCGTGCCTATCTTCCGCTCGCCCAACAAGCGCTGATTGACCTCCACTTCCTGACTGAACAGATACGCGAGTTCATCCACCCCTTTGTCGGGCACCGGCACGGAGGTCTTACTGATGACGGGCGACTCAAGGCGCGGGATGGCGTGCACATCGCTTTTGGAATTGACGTCTATGGGCATAGTGTTCAGACCGGCACAGGAAGAGTGTTTCCCTGTGTGGCGAAACAGATGCATACGGTTCCATTGCATTCCACATCAACGCGCACTTGAAAAGACTTGCACAAAGCCTCGTCGAGAAGTGCAAGAACTTGCTCAAAATCGACTCAATTCAAGATATTTCTATATATAAATCAATGCTTTATTAGGTTTTTCATGATTGGCACAGGCAGTGCTAATGGGTTCCTGTCGACATCCTTTCGACTGCGTCTACCCAAAGGAAAACATCATGAATATCCCTATTGATGCTTTAGCTCATCTCGTTGGCAGCTCGCCTCAATTCATGCTCCACCTGACCGACGACCAGCAAAAAAAACTCCGGCGTTTCATTCACAAGCGTGTGCTCAATCCGGAAGATGCGGACGACCTTCTGCAATTGACCTACCTTGAGGCCTGGCGCAATCGCGAACGGTTCAGCGGCACGGCAACCCTCAGCACCTGGATGTGCGGCATCGCGCAGAACCTGATCCGCAATCACTTTCGGCGCATGTATGCCAAGCCTGTGCATTGCGAATTCGATGAGTCGCTGTGGCATGGCCAGGAAGAAAACAACAGTCTGGATTGGGAGTTCGAGGTCAACCGCCGCCTGGAAAATACCCTGAGCGCGATTGACCACCTGCCGCCCGAAATGCGTAAAACGCTGTACGCCTCGCTGGAAACCGACGGCAGCTACCAGGACACTGCCGACGTGCTGGACATTCCGATCGGTACCGTTCGCTCACGCCTGTCGCGGGCACGCGAACAACTCAAACGCGTCACCCGCAATTCGACCTACCCGTAGCACAAGCCTGGTGTTGGGCGGCAGGGATATCTGCCCAACCCCCTCAGGACTTGCGGGTACGCGGCAGGAAGATCGCCAGCAGCCCGAACAACGGCAAGAACGAGCACAGCGTGTACACGTACTCGATACCATGAATGTCTGCCAAGTGCCCGAGCAGCGCCGCGCCGATCCCACCGAAGCCGAACATCAGCCCGAAGAACACCCCCGCAATCATCCCCACATTGCCCGGCACCAACTCCTGCGCATAGACCACGATGGCCGAGAATGCCGAGGCCAGCACAAAGCCGATGATCACGCTGAGCACGCTGGTCCAGAACAAGTCCACGTGAGGCATCAACAAGGTAAAGGGCGCCGCGCCAAGGATCGAAAACCAGATCACCGCCTTACGGCCGATCTTGTCGCCAATCGGCCCGCCAAAGAACGTCCCCGCCGCCACTGCACCGAGAAACAGGAACAGATGCAACTGCGAGCTGGCGACCGACAGGTCGAACTTTTCGATCAGGTAAAAGGTGAAGTAACTGGTGATGCTGGCCATGTAGAAATACTTGGAAAACACCAGCAGGCCCAGCACCACCAACGCGCTCATGACGCGCTTTTTCGACAGGCCATGAGTGGCCGCCTGGCCGGCCCTGAGCTTGAACAGATTGAGGTGGTTGCGGTACCAACGGCTGATGGCATACAGCACCACCAGCGCAAAAATTGCGAACAGGCCGAACCACGCCACATTGCCTTGCCCGAAAGGAATGATGATCGCTGCCGCCAGCAACGGGCCGAATGCAGAACCGGCATTCCCGCCAACCTGGAACGTCGACTGCGCCAGGCCATAGCGCCCGCCCGAAGCCAACCGCGCCACACGGGAGGCTTCCGGGTGAAAGGTCGAGGAGCCGATACCGATCAGGCCGGCCGCCAGCAATATCAGCGGGAAACTGCCCACCTGGGACATCATCAGAATGCCCACCAGGGTGCAGATCATCCCGCATGGCAATAGAAACGGCTGCGGATGCCGGTCGGTGTAATACCCCACCCACGGTTGCAACAACGACGCGGTGAGCTGGAAGGTCAGGGTAATCAGCCCGACCTGGGTGAATGTCAGGCCGTAGCTGGCCTTGAGCATCGGATAAATAGACGGCAGCACCGACTGGATCAGGTCGTTGATCAAATGGGCCAGCGCCACCGCGCCGATGATGCGCATCACCAGCGGGCTGGTCTGTCCGGTGGTCGTGGGGGTGTTCAAAGCCATGGGAAGGTTTCCGTACCGCAGGGGGAAGTGCACAGGTGCAGGTGCGACAATGTGCCACTTTTGCCGGTGGGAAGGCTATCCCGTTAGCACGCTAACGACTGCGCGCCCCCTGACAGTCGTCAGCGCGACGGATGCACTGCACGCCACCGCGAATTGGCGCACCACTCGTCGCCAGATCCGCCCATTCAGGTTAAACAGTTGAAAGCGTAGATAAAAATTCAAAATAAACGCTTGACGCATTGTCGTTCTACGCGAATAATGCGCGCCACTTGGCTACATAGCTCAGTTGGTTAGAGCATAGCATTCATAATGCTGGGGTCCGGGGTTCAAGTCCCTGTGTAGCCACCAAGTACTAAAAACGGCTTACCGAAAGGTAGGCCGTTTTTTTATGCCCGCAGAAAAGCACGGCCAACTGCTAAGATCCCGCCCTCTCCCAGCACTAAACGGAATCAGTGTTCGATGGCCGCCAAGTTTCTGCTGCTTGCACTCCCACGCTCAACCCCGCCCCTGCTCGCGCATGCTGCCGAGGGCAGAAGCCCGTTGGAGCGTGCCACGATGGTGACCACGGGCGTGCTGTGCCTGCTCACCACCGGCACCACGTGGCTGACCTCCAAGCCGTTCGAAAGGCTCGCCGCCGCCAAGCGCGATGCGCTGGCATTCATCGGCTCGGATGGCGATATCCGTAGCGCGCAGTTTGAACTCGCGGTCAGGGCCGACCACGCGTCCTACCCGGCGCCGCACATGAATGACATGCAACTGGCCCAGGCCATTGCCGTGACCTACTGACAAGCAAACGGGAGAGCCCACACGGCGATGGCAATGCTTGATAACGCAAGCTGCAACTCATGAGCCTCGACGTCTTCGCGATCATCATGCTCGGCGCGGCGCTCCACGCTACCTGGAATGCGGTGGTCAAAGGCGGCACAGACAAACTGATGACCACTTGCATGATCGCGTCCGTCGCGTCGTTGATTGCGTTGGCTGTCGTCCCCTTCCTGGCGCTGCCGGCGAAGGAGAGTTGGCCGTTCATTGGTGCCTCGGTGGTTTTGCAGGTGGTGTATTTCGTACTGGTCGCCTCGACTTATCGCATCGCCGACATGAGCCAGACCTACCCGATCATGCGTGGCACCGCGCCGCTGCTGGTGGCCGTGGTCAGCGTGTTGGTGTTGGCCGAGCCATTATCGGCGTCTGCCTGGCTCGGGATTGCGGTGATTTCCCTCGGCATTTTGAGCATGGCTGCCGGCCCTTCGGCCGGGCAGAGAAAAGGCCTGATCCTGGCACTCATCAACGCCGGCGTGATCGCCGGCTACACGCTCATCGATGGCTGGGGTGTGCGTCAGTCCGGCGCGCCAGCGGCCTACACACTGTGGATTTTCCTGCTCACCGGCCTCCCGCTTGCCGCCTGGGCGTTAGTCACCCGGCGGGTGGAGTTTTGCCGCTACGTCCTGCGCAATGGGCGACTCGGCCTTGTCGGCGGAGCCGGCACGCTGGCGTCCTACGGGCTGGCCCTGTGGGCGATGACGCAGGCCCCCATCGCCACTGTATCGGCGCTGCGGGAAACCTCGATCCTGTTTGGCGTGGTGATCTCGGCGTGGGTGCTCAAGGAACATATCACGCGAGTGCGCATCGTCGCCGCGTGCATCATTGCCGCCGGCGCAATGGTCTTGCGCCTGGGCTGAACGGGTGCATGCGCGCAAAAAAACTGCGCATCTGTATTTTGACGCTCTCCTGAGCCACTGTTAGTGTCCAGCCTCCCCACACACGGAGTGCCCCGGATGAAACTGGATATCTACCAAGTCGACGCCTTCAGCCAGCACGTCTTCGGCGGCAACCCGGCGGCCGTCTGCCCGCTCACCGAATGGCTGCCCGATGAGCAACTGCACAACATCGCCGCCGAAAACAACCTGTCCGAGACGGCGTTCTTCGTGCCCCGTGGCGAGTTCTACGAGTTGCGCTGGCTGACCCCGGAAGTCGAAGTCGACCTCTGCGGTCATGCCACGTTGGCGGCGGCGTGGGTGCTGATCCATCAATTGGGGAATGCGCCTGACGTGCTGCGCTTTGCCACCCGCAGCGGCGAGCTTCGGGTAACGCGCAATGGCGACGAACTGGCGATGGACTTCCCGGCCAAGCAGCCGCAGCGCTGCGAACCGCCCAGCGGGATGTTGAGTGCATTGGGGATCGAGAACGCGCACGTATTCGGCACCGATGACTACCTCGTCGTGGTCGACGATGAGGCCCAGGTCGCCGCGCTCACGCCAGACTTTGCACGCCTCAAGGGCCTGCCCAAACGCGGCATCGCGGTGACGGCCCGAAGCACCCGGTTTGACTTTGTCTCGCGCTGGTTCGGCCCGAACGTGGGCATCAATGAAGACCCGGTCACCGGCTCCGCGCACACCTCGCTGGCGCCGCTCTGGGCCGAGCGCCTCGGCAAACAGCAACTCACCGCCGAACAGGGTGGCAAGCGTCGCGGCCAATTGCGTTGCGAGCTCAAGGGTGACCGAGTGATTATTTCCGGCAAGGCCGCGCTGTATATGCAGGGCACTCTTTACCTGTAGAAAAGCACGGGGCATGGCGCAAGCCGGCATTGCTTGAGGGCTTGCGCCTCGTTTACCTCACGGCCTGCGGCGTCCTGATGCGCTGGCTGGCCAAATCAAGGGTCAGATCGTGTCGGGGCAAACGGCTCAACGTATCGTTGAGGTTCATCTTCAAGGGTTTATCCGGATTCACGCCGTACTCCAGATCGACGTTGACGTGTTTTTGCGTGTGGCTGAGCGCAGCGCTGCTGGAAAAGCTGAGGTTCGTCATCGCCGGTAGCGACATGCTATGGGACTGGGTGGCGGTGTAGCTCATGCTCATACTTTTTACGCGTAGGTTGTTGCGGTCATTGAGTGCGTGCTTGATCAACGCCTCGGTGCCTTTACCCGCAAGGTGGCTGTGCTCGATCGCGCGCAGCACCTGCGGCTTCAGCTCCATGCCGAGTCGCACTGAAGTGCCCTCCCCATGCTGCAGCTGATCGAGCACCTGGGCAAAGTGCGGGTCGTCCCTGGCCCACTGTTCGATGGCCGTTTTGTTGGCCGGCGCGACATCATCCAACCAGGCATGCTGCCCGTTGTCCCGCAAGCCCACACGTGTGACGGAAGACTCCACCGATGCCAGCTGGCGAAGCCCGCTTTTCATCAGGTCCCGTTGGGTCATTAATTTATCCAACGACTGGCCAATCGCGTGGTAGGCGTCCGCCTTGGTCGCCAGGGGCGGATGAGTCGCCAGAAACCCCTGCAAGCTGGCCAACTGTTCATCCGTCGTGGCCCCCGGCCGTTCCGTAGCGGCCAAGTCCCGTCTGAATTGCGGCGAATACAGCGAAAGGCTGCGTCGCAGGTCATTGATCTGCGATTGAGTCACCGCGTGTGGCAGCTTGAAAGAGAAACTGAATGCCTGTGATTGGCTCCGATCAAATTTCACCATGACCGATATTTCCGGCAACGCAAAAACGGCAGCAGCTGGCCCGCCAGTTTCAACCCTGCCCAACGCCAGCGCATTCAAAGGCGCAACGTTGGCACCCACGCCACCCTGCCTCAGCCATTGTGCGCTGCGTCCCTCGGCGTGACTGATGCCCGCCGCCGTGCGCGTCGTGGACTGACTCTTGTCCGCATGCGCAAGATTGAGGTTCGCCAGCCCGCCGATACCTGCGCGTATCACTGAGTCCAGCTCGGCAATATTCTCCTGGGGGTTGTAGAGCACACGCAACTGCGCGAGTCCATCCAGGTTAACGTCACCACTCAGCTTGGAGCTGTGCCCGGCAGCGTGCTGCTCTCCCAGCGCCAGCAAATCTTGGAGACCACCCGATGGGTGGGTGAGGATCGACATCAACTTGCCGAAGTCCGCCTCCCTCACGTCAAAACTGATGCTCGAACCGGTGTTTTTCGCAACCGCTGCCGTCAATTCCCCCGCGACTCTCAAACCCGGCCCGTACGCTTGGGTGCCCCGCCCCACCGTCACCCCTGAAGCCACCGAAGCGGCCAACCGCCGTGCGTCGTCCATCGAGATCTCGACCCTCGCGCCTTTATCCGTGCGACTGATGCTGACGCCGTTGGTATGGGACTTGGAGGCGCCCAGGAAAAACTCCACGGGGGCGACGGGTTTTATCCCCGTCACCATCAAGCCCAGGCTTTTGCCCTGGGTGCGGCTGGAGCCAAGGGTTTGACCACTCTCCAGTCGTTGCACTTGCTGCGTCAGTGCGTCCTTGAGGGAAGCATCGACGGGCAATCCGAGCAGCGTCGAGAGGTGCCAATGCAAGGCGGATCCCGGTGTACCCAGGTCCTTGGCCAATAATTTGAAGTTGTCGTAGAGGGTCTCTGCCTGCGCGTAACTGACGACGTTCTGACGTGGCAATTGATGCAACGGGCTCTGGTCAAAATCCTTGATGACCGCGCTCACGGAGCCATCTATGCGCTTCAGGGCGCTTGGGCTGTATCCGGAAACGCTGTCGAGTTCCTCCGCCAGATCAGTCAGTTTCCTCAGCGTGTTGGCGTGATGAATCAGGTCGCCTTCGACGAGGGCGCCAGGGTGAGTGAGGTCTCGCTTACGCTCCGGTTTCCATTGGGGCAACGTCAAGTCCTGCCCCTCGAGATTGGCCAGTAGCGCAGCGGTGGTTTTTTCCGATGAGGGTGAGACCCGTATGAACGCCTGATGCAGTTGATGCAGCGTCGATTCCGGGTTGACCACTGTCCGGCTCAGTGTGGGCCGCGAGTCGAACGCCAGCCCATGCACATCGCCTAAAAGGCGTGCGCTGGCCTGGCTGCTCGCGTCCACACGGGCCAACGCCTGGCTGATCTGGTTGGCCAACGCCTGTCGCGGGCCGGGTACGCTGAGCGCAACGAGGCGCGCGCTCAGGTCAGCCGCAACCGGCTTGCTCTTCGACAGGGGCTTGAGCCGCTCGTGCAGTTGCTTATCGTCCCCGTAGACGGCCTCCAGCCCGCGACGGCCGCTGATACGGTGCTGAATATCCTTGCCTGTGTGGCTGAGGGACTCCAAAGGGTGAAAGTGCGCCTTGATCCCTTGAAAAAAACTGCGCTTGTGCGAAATCCCCTCACGGGTTTGCCCCATCACATGACTGCTGGCCGTCAATGCCCCGCCTGGAAACTGCGCGCGCATTTGAGCACTCGCCAATGTATCGCCCAGCAACGGTACCGCTGTCACCGGTAGCAACGGCCCCCCCTTCATTGACTCTGGGCCCGAGCGATCCAATCGATGGAACTGCTTATCCCAGCCGGCAACCAAGTGTTTGTCAGCCCCCATCCGCAAGGATTCCAAGGGGCGGCCCTCGGGCAGTTCAACCCTGGCCCAGCGATGCGGCCCCCTGGCGCTGCCTTGCCAAACCTCGCGATCAACCCTGAACAACTCGTCACCCTGGCTGTGTGCGTAGAGATGCCCTTCGTGATCCAGCGCCAGTGCTTTTATCGCAAGCGGCGGTGACAGCCGTAATGGGGTGACGACACCCTCCTGATGAACCTGGAGTTCGCTGTCTTGATTGGCCGTTACGAAATGACGGCCATCAGCGACTGCAAAGTGGGCGATGGGTCTCTGACTTTTTCCAGCGAGTACCTCATCAAGTGACACGTGAGGACGGGGCTTGGGAAGAGCGGCCAAGTCGTGGCTGGCGCCCTCGAAAACCGGATCACGCACTTTCTGGATCGCTACCGCTTTCAGTTGCCCTTCTTGCAGCACATAGGCACGGCCATCCAGGCCACGCTCCAGACGCTCGACGCCCGGCTGCCGGGCGTTATCCCATTGCTGTGCACCCGCGTTCCAGCTCAACAGCCGGCCTGAATCAAGTGCGACCTTGCCCCGCAGCCCGAGATCGATCGAGGCCGCGAGTGCCTGCTGGCTGGGCAAGGGCAGACCTTTCTCGATGCCCTTGACCAACACGTCACTGAGGTTCCAGTGCGGGCGCAATGCGCTTGATTCATTCAAGGGCGAACTATGCAGTTGCTCGCGGGCATCGCGAACCTGGGCATTGAGTTGCCCTGCATCATCATGAAAGAAACCTTCGACTCTGACACTGCCCTTCAGCGCCTGCTCCAGTGCTTCGACCGATTGACGCGCCATCGGCAGCACGCCGCCCCTGGCCTGACGCATATCTGCGCGCAGCAGTTCGCCGTCAGTCGTCGCGCCATACAGGGTACTACCGGCCAGCCCGATTCGCGCGAGCGGCACAGGCACGCCGGCCTCATCGAACGGACGCACAGCCGGCGCGCCGGTGCCCTGAATGTGCAGGGCAGAGACGCCCTGGACCTGGCTCAATACCACCGAACCCTGGCGCTGCGCACTGCTGTCCAGAGATCCCTGGGGTGTCTTCAGCAACTGCCCTTCCCGGGTCAAACCAATGCGGCTGTATGCACGTGCATCGGCGTCGGGCAGCCAGGACAGCGTGATCGGTTCAAAGCGATAGAGACGCTCGTTATCCAGGCGAAACTGCTTGCCCTCGACAGTCGTGTGGATCCCGCTGACGCTTGCCAGGTGCGCGCGGCCGGGGTTACTCAAGGACGCTACCGAGCCTGCACCGCCGGCCGGATCGGCAAGACTGCTCTTGAATACCGCCGCGACAGCCGGCGTGGACTGAATATGAAACAGATACTGTCGCTCATCTTTGAAACGCACCGTATTGCCGCGCTCAGCAGAGTAGCCATCAGCGGTATAGCGTTTGCCTGGCGCGTTGAGATGACGGGCGACATCGCGGCCTGTGGCTGTACTGTCAGCCTGGAGTTGCCCGCCTTTGAGGCTGACGTCGAACACCATCGAGGCCGGGTTCAGCGTTTGATAATGAGCCCCCTGCATTTCCAGCAGTGAGGTCGGGCTCGGGCCTGGCGGCGCTTCTCCAATCGACCTTACTGAGCGCTCGACAACGCTCTGGTGCAGCCTGAGCAGACCGTCTAACCCACGATGCATAACGAGCGCCTCAAGCGGATGAGTGAAAACTACCTAGTGAACACCTTCAACCATTGGTTCCAACGACAGCAGCACCCTCCTGAGGAACACATTCAACTTTCGTGCAGGCCGAGATAAAGACATCCGGTGACACACCGGCAACGAGCGGGCTCTTCAGAATTTTCAGTCAATCCAGCACGCCTCCAACTCACCGCTGCGGTAAAGTCCCCCCACAGGAAAACCAGATCATTCTCAAAATGAACGGAGTTCAGCGCGTGTTTTTGATTTCCCGCCGTCAACTGTCAGTGATTGCCACCGCTCTCGTCCTGGCGGCCTGTCACACCCCCGTCAGCGAGCAACCGCCGGCACCGGAGTTGGGCTCGGGCTACCGCACCGACCTCACCCCCCAACACGCCGAACGCCATATGGCGGCAGCCGCCAACCCGCTGGCGGCGCAAGCCGGGCGGGAGATGTTGCGCCAGGGTGGTTCGGCCATCGATGCGGCCATTGCGATGCAGGCAGTGCTGACGCTGGTGGAGCCGCAGTCCTCTGGTATCGGCGGCGGGGCGTTCATCATGGTGTGGGACGGAGAGAAGGTGCACGCGTATGACGGTCGTGAAACGGCACCGGCCGGGGCGACCGAGCGGCTGTTCCTGAAAGCGGACGGTACGCCGATGACCTTCACCGCGGCGCAAATCGGCGGGCGCTCGGTGGGCACGCCGGGGGTACTGCGGGCACTGGAAATGGCGCACAAAAAGACCGGGCACCTGCCATGGGCCAAGCTGTTCGAGCCGGCGATCCGCTTGTCGGAACAGGGCTTCGCGATTTCCCCGCGCTTGCACGCGTTGATCGCGGCCGACCGTCATATCCCCCGGTCGCCGGAAATGGCCGCGTACTTTCTGAATGCCGATGGCACGCCCAAGGCCACCGGTACGCTGTTGAAAAACCCGGCGCTGGCCAACGTCTTCAAGCGCATCGCCAAGGAGGGCCCGGACGCGCTGTACCACGGGCCGATTGCCGATGAGATCGCGCGCAAGGTCCAGGGCAATCGCAATGCCGGCAGCCTGTCGGTGGCAGACCTTGAGGGCTATACCGCCAAGGAGCGCACGCCCCTGTGCAGCGACTACAAACAGTGGACCGTGTGTGGCATGCCACCACCGTCATCGGGCGGGATCGCCATCGCGCAAATCCTCGGTACATTGCAGGCACTCGAAGCCCGCGATCCGGGCCTGGCCATCGCACCCATGACGCCGGTGAAAAGCGCCTCGCCCGCAGGCCTCGAGCCAACGCCCGAAGCCGTGCACCTGATTGCCGAGGCGGGTCGCCTGGCCTTCGCAGACCGTGGTTTGTACGTCGCCGACGCCGACTTTGTACCGGTGCCGGTGGCCGGTCTTGTCGCACCGGACTACCTGGCCAAACGCGCAGCATTGATCGGCGAACGCAGCATGGGCATCGCCAAACCCGGCACGCCTGCGGGCATCCAGGTCGCCTACGCGCCGGACCGCTCGCCGCTGCGCATCTCCACGTCGCAAGTGGTGGCGGTAGATGACCTGGGTGGCGCCGTGTCGATGACGACCACCGTCGAGGCGGCGTTCGGTTCCCATCTGATGGTCCAGGGCTTTTTGCTCAACAACCAGATGACCGATTTCTCGTTTATCCCCGAAGAACACGGCCAGCCGGTGGCCAACCGTGTCGAACCGGGCAAACGCCCACGCTCGGCCATGGCCCCGACGCTGGTGTTTGATCGCAGGAGCGGCGAGTTGCTGGCCGCCGTCGGCTCGCCCGGCGGCTCACAGATCATTGAGTACGTGAGTAAATCCCTGGTGGCGATGCTCGACTGGAAACTCGACCCGCAGGCGGCCATCAGCCTGCCGAATTTCGGCAGTCGCAATGGCGCCACCGAACTCGAACAAGGACTGTTCAGCCCCGCGTTGAAACAAGCGCTGAAGGACAAGGGCCATGCATTGAGCGAGATCGACATGACCAGCGGCATCCAGGCCATCGTCCGCACGCGCGACGCCCAGGGTAAGGTGTCGCTGATCGGCGGCGCCGACCCTCGGCGCGAAGGCGAAGCGGTCGGCGACTGATTTATTGAGCGGAGAACAGCCCTTGCAACAGGCAAACAATCTCGGCGCCATTGCCGGCGTCGACCACGGTTTCTGTGCGATCAATGACCCGGCGCGCCCGGACGAGGTGTTCATCTGCAAGCAGGTGCACAGCGCCTCGGTGATTGAGTGGCAGCCGGGCCAGGTGGCCAATACCATCGAGGCTGACGCTGTGTTTACCCACACGCACCAGCCCATCGCGGTGATCACCGCCGACTGCCTGCCCATTCTGTTCGCCTCCAAAGACGCTCAGCAGGTAGCGGCAGTGCATGGCGGCTGGAAGGGCCTGCAACGCGGGATTATCGCCAACGCGGTGCAGCGCTTTGCCGCCGAGGGGATCGCGGCCGATCAACTGCAGGTGGCAATCGGGCCGTCGATCAAGCCGTGTTGTTATGAGGTGAGCGAAGGGTTTATCGCCCAGTTCCAGGCGGAGCAAGGGCACCTGTGGCAGCACCGCCAGGCACCGTGGAGCAGCGTGCAACCGGCACCGCGGCAGACACCCGAAATTGCCCCGCCCGCCGCAAGGCAAAGCGACAGCGCGTGGTTTGACTTGAGCAGGTATGCGCTGATGTTGCTGCAGGCGGCGGGGGTCAAGCGCGAGCAGATCGAGGTCAGCGAGGTGTGCACTTACTGCACGTCGCCGACGTTTGCCAGCTACCGCAGAAGGACACATCACCCGCAAGAGGCGCAGACCTTGATCTATTCGTGGATCGCGCGCCGCCCCTGACCACCTGATAGCCCGCGGAGCTCAACGATTGATCGTCAGCCCCTTGCGCGCTGCATGCCGCTCCAGCGCCAACTCGATCAACCGGCTCACCAACTCGCTGTAGCTCATCCCCGCCGCCTGCCACAGCTTGGGGTACATGCTGATGCGGGTGAAGCCCGGCAGCGAGTTGATTTCGTTGATCAGCACCTCACCGTCCTCAGTGAGGAACACGTCGACGCGGGCCAACCCGGCGCATCCCAACACTTCGAAGGCGTCGATGGCCAGGCGGCGGATACGCTCGCTGGCGTCGTGGCTGATATCCGCCGGCACCACCACTTGGGCGGCCTGGGCGTCGATGTATTTGCTGTCGTAGGAATAGAAACCGTTGCTCACCACAATCTCGCCGCAGCCGCTGGCGATGGGGTTGTCGTTGCCGAGCACGGCGCATTCGATCTCGCGCCCCTGGACGGCCGACTCCACCAGGACTTTCTCGTCAAACCCCAACGCCAGCTCGACGGCGGCGTGGTACTCGGCTTCATTGCCGACCTTGCTCACGCCCACCGAGGAACCCTGGTTGGCAGGCTTGACGAACATCGGCAGGCCGAGCTTGCGCACGGCGGCATCAAATGCGGTGTGCGCGGCGTTGCGACGGGTCAGGGTAATGAACGGGGTGACGGCAATGCCGGCATCGCGCAGCAGGCGCTTGCTGATGTCCTTGTCCATGCACACCGCCGAGCCGAGCACGTCGGACCCAACAAAAGGCAGGTCGGCCATGCGCAGCAAACCTTGCAGGCAACCGTCTTCGCCGAGGGTGCCGTGGACGATGGGGAAGATCACATCAATGTGTTCAAGCAGGCCGCTGCCGGAGGTTTCCACCACTTGCTGGCTGGCCTTGCCGGGCACCACCGCCAGTTCGCGGTTGGACTGGTTGAGCGCGATGAGGGCCGGGTTTTCCTGGTTGATCAGGAAGTTCGAGGTGTCGTTGAGGTGCCAGTGGCCGGCCTTGTCGATGCCGATCAGGACCGGCTCGAAACGCGTGCGGTCGAGCGCATCGACGATGTTGCGCGCCGACTGCAACGAGACCTCGTGCTCGGCCGAACGCCCCCCGAAAATAATACCTACGCGCACCTTGCTCATGAACCGGCCTCACTGTTGAAAGTAAGGCTTCTTACCACGGGCGGTCAGCGATTCGCTACCAGATGTGCACCGAACACCACGTAGCAACCGCCGGCAAAACGATCCAGCCATTTGCGCGAACGGCTGTAGAGGTTGGCCATGCGCTCGCTGGAAAACACCAGGGCCACGCTGCTGTACCAGCTGAATGACAACGTGGCCATGGTGATCACCGCCAGGGTCAACAGCATCGGCGAGGGCGAAGGCGGCATGGTCGACGCAAAGATGGTGGCGACGAACAGCGCGGCCTTGGGGTTGGACAGGTTGCCCAGCAGGCCCAGGCGCCAGGCGGAAAACAGCGAGCGCCGGGGTTCGTCTGCCAGCAGGTTGTGACCCATGGCCGGTGCCGAGCGCTTGAACAGCTTCAGCCCCAGGTAGATCAGGTAGCAGCCGCCGATGATCTTGAACGCCAGGTACAGCATCGGCGCAGCGGTGAACAATGACTTGATGCCCAGGCCACCCGCCAGGCCCCACATGATCGTGCCGGTGGCCACGCCCGCCGATGCCACCACGCCATGACGACGCGAACAGCTGGCGGCCAGCTGCGCGGTGTTGAAGAAGTTGGGGCCGGGCGTCACCACCGCCACGGTCCACAGCAGGGCCAGCGAGACCAGCGGCGCCACGTAGGCGGGGTCGAAAAAATCCATCGGGGCAGCTCCATCGGTGCAAGGCACGAGCCAGGATCATAGGCCTCGCCCGGCACCTGCACAATCGTACAAGACCCCGGCAGACAAGGAATGCAGACTGGGTTAACGTGTTTCCATCCCTTTTTTGTGACAAGCCATCATGGGCAAACCGACTCCTATCCTCGACTGGCTGCACCGCGCGCCGCACGCCAGCGGCCTGGACCGTATCGAGGCGTACTTTGCCGGCTTCGCCTTCGACCCGCATCGCCATGACACCTACGCCATCGGGCGCACGCTGTTCGGTGTACAGAGCTTTCATTACCGCGGCGGCATGACCCACAGCATGCCCTGGCACGACCATGGTGATTCACCCCGATGAAACCCACGACGGGCGCGCCGGCAGCGAGGAAGGATTCAAATATCGGATGATCTATGTGGAGCCGGCGCTGATCCAGCAGATCATCGGCGGCAAGCCGTTGCCGTTCATTCCTGGCGGATTGTCCAGCGACCCGTGGCTGCACCGTGCCAGTGAAGTGCTGCTGCAAAGCCTGGATTGCCCGATCGACCCGCTGCAGGAACAGGACGCGATGTTCGACCTGGCGCAGGCCCTGAGCAATGCCTCAGGCGCGATTGCCAGTCGCAAGACGTTCGATTACGTGGCCGCCGAGCGCGCGCGGGAGTTTATCCACAGCGCGCTGGGCCGCAGCATCACCCTGGATGAGATCGCCGAGCACGCCGGTCGCGACCGCTGGGCGTTATCGCGGGATTTTCGCCTGTTGTTCGCCACCAGCCCGTATCGCTACCTGACCATGCGCCGCCTGGACCTGGTGCGCAGCCTGTTGGCCCAGGGCCAGTCATTGGTGGACGCGGCGTTGACCGCCGGGTTCACCGACCAGAGCCATATGACCCGACAATTTCGCAGCACCTACGGCATGCCGCCCTCGCGCTGGGTGAAGATGCTCGGGCGCTGAGGGCCTGGCCTGGAATACACCCACGCCTACCGTTGATCTACGTGGTTTCCAGCAACGCGTCCGGCTTCGGTGCGCGCGCTCTGAGCCCCAGCGCCAGCAGCGCCCCGGCCAAGGCAATCGCCGCACTCCAGCCCATCGCCGCTTCGATCCCCGCCGCCTGGCTCGACCCGTCATTTGCCACTGACACCAGCACCGCCAGGCCCAGCGCCCCACCGATCTGCTGGCTGGTGGATGCCATTCCCGCCGCCACGCCTTGCTCGCCTGGCCGGATGCCCAGCCCCGCAGCGACCCACATCGCGGTCCAGGTCATGCCCTGGCCGATGCTCAGGATGAAAATCCCCGGCAGCAGCGACCAGAACCCCACCCCTGTCGGCAACGCCCAGCACACCAGCGCAATCCCCACGGCACCGGCCAGCTGCCCGCAGACCAACGTGTTGCGTAACCCCAACCGGGCGAGCGAACGCTCCGCCAGCCAGATCCCGAACGTGCACACCAGGGTCGCGGGTAAAAACGCCAACCCTGCCTGCAGCACGCTGTAGCCGTAGACCTGCTGGTAATACAGCGCGAGAAAGTAGTACTGCACGCCAAAGCTGCTCATGAACACCGCCGTCAGTACCATCGCCATGCGCAACTCGCGGTAGGCAAACAAACGCAGTGGCATCAGTGGGTCGCGGCCGCGATGTTCGATCCAGGCGAACAGGCCGAGCAGCGCCAACGCCAAGCCCAGGCAACCCAGTGTGGACGGCGCCGTCCAGCCCCATTCAGGCCCCTGCACCAGCGAAAACACCAGCAAGGTGCCGCCAACGGTCACGGTCAACGCGCCGCTCACATCAAAGTTGCGCCCGCGCGCACGCTCGCCATCGGCGGGGATCCAGTAGCGCGCCGCCCAGGCGCAACCGCCCGCCAGCGGCACGTTGACCAAAAATACCGCCTCCCACCCCCAGGCCTGGGTCAGCACGCCCCCCAGCAGCGCGCCGAGCGCCAGGCCTGCCGCCGACGCCGCGCTCCACACGGCAAACGCGCGGTTGCGCGCCGGCCCTTCGGCATAGTGGGTGTTGATCAGGGCCAAGGTCGCCGGGAACAACAACGCCCCGCCCACCCCCTGCACGGCCCGCGCCAGCACCAGCAACACGGCGCTGCCACCGAGCACCGCAGCCAGGGAGGCCAGCGCATATAACGACTGGCCGACCCGATACAGACGGCGCTTGCCAAGCAAATCCGTGGCGCGCCCGCCGAGTAGCAGGAAACCGCCAAACGCCACGCTGTAGGCACTCACCACCCACTGCAATTGCGCGGCGGAGAAGTTCAGATGCGCGCCAATCTGCGGCAGCGCCACGAACACGATGGTCGCATCCAGCGCAATAATCAGTTGCGCCGTGGCCAGCAGCATCAGCATCCAGCCTGAGGGTCGAGAGGGAGACATCACAGCGTCCTGTCCGAAAATGAGAAGCCGCCAGTGTCTTTTATGCGAAACAGATGATAAATAGCGCAATCACTCTTTCAGTAATGACTTTAATCATGGATCTGAACGCTGTTCGCCTGTTGGTCCGCGTGGCCGAAACCCGCAGTTTCACGCGCGCGGCCGCAGACCTGGGACTGACCCAGTCGGGCCTGTCTCGCGCCATTTCGCGCCTCGAACAGGAACTGGGCGTACGCCTGCTGCAACGCAACACCCGCAGCGTCAGCCTGACGCCCGACGGGCAGATGCTCTACGAGCGCAGCGCGCCGCTGTTGGCGGAATTGGCCGAGGCCGAAAAGCTGATGCTCGACCGCCGCAGCACCCCTTCCGGCCTGTTGAAAATCAGCACGCCCTCGCTGTTCGGGCGCAAGGTGGTCATGCCGGTGATCGGCGAACTGACCTTGCGTTACCCCGCGTTGCGCATCGAAGCAGTGATGACCGACCGCCTGGTGGACATCGTCGATGAAGGCTTCGACGCGCTCCTGCGCACCGGCGAGATCCAGGACCAACGCCTGATCGCCCGCGCGCTGGCGCCGCTGCGCTGGATCACGGTCGCCTCGCCGGCTTACCTGGCGCGCTTCGGTACACCGCAGAGCGTCGACGAACTCAAGGACCACAACTGCCTGACCGTGCGCAATCTGCGCAACGGGCGCATGGTCGATTGGCAGTTCATGCTCGATGGCAAGGTGCAGGACGTGAGTGTCGAAGGGCGGCTGATCTTTGATATCGGAGATGCACTGGTCGACGGCGCCGTCGGTGGCTTCGGCATCGCCCAGGTCATGGACTTTGCCGTGCGCGACGACTTGGCCGCCGGGCGCCTGGTGCCGCTGCTGGAAAACTTCGCGGGCCGCCGCCGGGCGATCTCGCTGGTTTACCCGCCGTCTCGACAGTACTCGCCAAAACTGATGGCGTTTGCCGAAGCCCTCGGCCAGGCGCAATGGTAACCCTGCAGGCGCGGGGAAGCCGGCGCCTGCGGGGGCTGTCTCAAGGCAAGGTTTTACCGTCAATCGGCGCGCCGATGGTGAGGAAATGCCCACCCGCCACATGGTGCAAGGTGCGCAACGGATCATGCCCGTCGAAGTGCCAGCGGCCGTCGCTGAACACGCGCTCGTCGGCATAAGCCGCCACCACTTCACCCAGGAACAGGTCGTAGGCCTGCTGGTTGTGCGGTTCGGGCAGCAGGCGGCATTCCAGCCAGGCCACACAGCCTTCCAGCAATGGCGCTTCTGTGTGTTCACCGCTGAAGGTGTGCAGGCCGTAGGCGGCAAATTTGTCCGTCTCAGAGCCGGTGGTGTTGCCGACGGTCTGGACCAGATCGACCTGGGCCACGCAAGGCACCTGCAGCACGAAGGTGCCGGCGCTTTCCAGCAGTTGGCGGGTCCAGGTGGCTTTGTCCAATACAACCGCGACTTTCGGCGGCTCGAAATCCAGCGGCATCGCCCAGGCGGCGGCCATGATGTTGCGCTGGCCGTTGTGGGCCGCGCTGACCAGCACGGTAGGCCCATGGTTGAGCAGGCGGTAGGCCTTGGACAGCGGAACGGGGCGGCGGTGAGTAGGGCTCATGGAGGATCGGCTCTTCAAGCGGAAAAAACCTACGATACCTCAAGCACAAGCCCCACGGCTCAGCTCGACAACTGGTTTGCGAATTGTCCCACTGCACTGACCACTTTTTGCGCACCGTCCTGGATTTCGACGATGACCGTGCCCGCCTCCGCCGCGAGGGCCAGGCCCTGCTCGGCTTGCAGACGGCCATCAGTCATCAGGGTCACCGCATCGCGGGCCATGTCCTGGTTCTGGCGCACCACGCCGACAATCTCCTCGGTGGCTTTGCTGGTACGTGACGCCAGCTGGCGCACCTCATCGGCCACCACCGCGAAACCACGCCCTTGTTCACCGGCGCGTGCCGCTTCAATGGCGGCGTTCAGCGCCAGCAAGTTGGTCTGCTCGGCGATGCCGCTGATGGTCTTGACGATGGTGCCGATCACTTGGGACTGGGCGTTGAGCGCCTCGATGCCCTCGCCGGCCTGTTGCATGTGCTTGGCCAGATCGCGCATCACGTCCACCGCCTGGGTCACCACCGTGGTACCGCGCTGGGCACTGCTGTCGGTGTGCAACGACGTGCTGTAGGCAATGTTCGCCGCTTCAGCGACGGCTTGCTCCTGATTGACCTGGTCGGTGATCACCGTGGCGAACTTGACCACTTTGTACAGCCGGTCGTTGGCATCCAGCACCGGGTTGTAGGTGGCTTCCAGCCAAACGGTGCGGCCATGGCTGTCCACACGCTTGAAGCGCGCCGCGACGAACTCGCCGGCGTTCAAGCGCTTCCAGAAGTGTTGGTATTCGGCGCTGTTGTACTCTTCCGGCGCGCAGAACATACGGTGATGTTTGCCCTGGATCTGCGCCAGGCTGTAACCCATGCCGCCGAGAAAACGATCGTTGGCAGTGAGCACGTGCCCGCCCAGGTCGAACTCGATCACGGCGGTGGACCGCACCAACGCGGTGATCAGGTTTTCATGCTCGCGAGAGGCCTCGATCGTGCGGGTGAGGTCGCTGGAGTAGATCGAAAAATGCTTGATGCGCCCTTCCGAACTGCGCACCGGCTGCAAGATCGAGCGCAGCCACGCCTCCTGGCCATTGCCGCGCATCAGGCGCACGGTGCCGGCGAAATGCTCACCGCGCACCAGGGCGTTCTTGAAGCGGCGATGGAATTCATCATTGCGCACGTGATCGGGCACCAGGTCTTCGATCGGACGACCGAGAATGTTGCTCGACGCGTACACCAGTTCCTGCAGGAAGTTGGCGTTGGCCCACTCCACCCGGCCTTCGGCGTCCAGCGTCAGGCACAGCATTTCGCTTTCCAGGCTCTCCTTGACCTGTTGCAAGCTGGACAATTCTTCGCGAAGAGCCGACAGCTCCTGCTTCAAACGGGTGTTGAACATGGGGCACCGATGGTCATTTGGGGAGAGTGATCTGACCTGCATCGGCGCTGCCGGCGTTTTCTGAAGCGCTTTTTTGCGTGGGCCCCACTGTTTTTTTGGATCCATCAACTGCCGTTATTTCGGCACACACCCATCACTTGATATTCCAGGGTATTGAGATTGCCGCGGGAGTCTTCATAGGTCATGCGCGAGGGCACGGGATTGCACGCGCGGATCGGCGGCGTCACGTTGATCACCTTGGCAATGTCCAGTTTCATGCCGTAGCGATACGCCTGCACCTCGGGCGCCGGCTTGCCGTTTTTCACCGCGTAGTCGGCCATGGCTTTTTCATTGCGCTCCATCATCAACGCAAAAGTGCGATCACCGCCGCCTTCGGCCAATGCGCCCAATGACAGGCTTGCGGTAAATACACCCAGGGCGATTGCATAAAAGTTCATCACAGGTTCCTCGACTGAAAGTTCAGTGCCGAGACTAACCAGCGAACCCTGACGCGATGTTCACCAGAACATTACTTATTTGTTAGGTGGCCACCAGTTTCCAGAATTGTAATGTTGCCGCCACCCAGTCGTTATCCACGGTTTGCAACTATCAGCCCGGGCCAGATCAATAAGAACGCCCGCCTCCATAAGAAGCTGATCACTGCCAATACCGAGGAGCGAAACATGCGGATCCGTTATTACACCCTTCCCCTGTCACTGGTCGCCACGTTGCCGCTGGCCGCCGTGGCAGTAGAAGAAAAACCCGAAGGGTTTATCGAAGGCAGCAGCGTGAATGTGCTGGCGCGCAATTTCTATTTCAATCGCGATGACCGCAAGGGCCAGTCCAGCCCCACCGGCAACGGCTACTCCGAAGCTTGGGCCCAGGGGTTCATCGGTAAATTCGAATCCGGGTTCACCCAAGGCACGGTGGGGTTTGGCCTGGATGCGTTTGCCATGGTCGGCCTGAAGCTCGACTCGGGCACCGGCCGCAGCGGTGGCAAAGGTTCGTTCGGCGTGCTGCCGGTGGACAGCGACAACCATCCCGAAGACAGCTACAGCAAGGTCGGCGGCGCGGCGAAATTGCGCGTGCTGGACACGGTGATCAAGGCCGGCGATGTATTCCCGCTGAACCCGGTGGTGGCCTATGGCGATTCGCGCCTGCTGCCGGAAAGCTTTCGTGGCGTGACCGTGCATAACACCAGCCTGGAAGGCCTGAGCCTGCAGGGCGGGCGTTTGAGCGGCATGAGCCAGCCCAGCGAAAGCGGCATGGATAAAGGCTTTGCAACGTTTTATGCAGGCAAGGTCGACTCGCCCTGGATCAGCTATTTCGGCGGCGACTACAGCCTCAACCAGCACCTCAGCTTCAGCCTCTACAGCAGCCGCCTGAAAGACGCCTGGGACCAGTATTACGCGGGCAGCGCTGCCAGTTACCCACTGACCGACGACGTCTCGCTGTTCGGCGACGTCAACCTTTACAAGGCCGTGGATGAAGGCAAAAAGCTGCTCGGCGAATTCGACAACACCATCTGGAGCGCCAGGCTCGGCGTCAAGGTCGGCGCCCACAGCCTGGCCGTGTCGCACCAGCGCAACAACGGTGATGACGACTTCGATTACCTGCGCCAGTCGGATTCGATCTTCCTCAACAACTCGATCCAGTACAGCGACTTCAACTCCCCCAAGGAGCGCTCGTGGATGCTGCGCTACGACCTGGACATGCAGCCCTTCGGCATTCCCGGCCTGTCGTTCATGACCCGCTACGGCAAGGGCACCGGCGCCGACTACAGCGACGCCAACGCGGTGTATATGCGCCGCGACGCGGCCGGCAATCCACTCACCGACCAGCGTCGCTGGGAGCGGGATGTCGAGGCCAAGTACGTGGTGCAAAGTGGCACGCTGAAGGACTTGTCGCTGCGCCTGCGCCAGGCCACGGTGCGCTCCAGTGCGTTCGAATCCGACCTGGAGGAAGTTCGCCTGATTGCCGAATACCCGCTGGTGGCGCTGTGAGTCGTTACAGTCGTTCGCGGTTAACTAACATCTGTTCACAAATAGCCAGGTATCAGAACTGTAATATTGGGCCCACCTTCCCGTTAAGTTGAACTTCTTATAGTGGACTCAACGCGTCATACACCGAGCACATTCATCTCTGAAGCTTTTGTGTAGCTCCTTTGGAAAGAGATGGATTTTTAACGCCCCGGTCGGGGCGTTTTTTTTGCGCACGCCCTTATGCGGCCGATGGTCGCAGTTGACCCTGAAGCGACTTCACGGTTGAGAATTTTCCCCTACCCCGAACACGTCATTCCATAAGGACATGGACCTCCCCTCTCGTAAAAAAAGGTAAACCCCCCATGCGTATCCTTGTGGTTGAGGACGAGCAGAAAACCGCTGACTACTTGCAACAAGGCCTGACCGAAAGTGGCTATGTCGTCGATTGCGCCGCCAGCGGCATCGATGGCCTGCACCTGGCCAGGCAGCACACTTATGAACTGGTGATCCTCGACGTGAACCTGCCCAACACCGACGGTTGGGAGGTGCTGGAACAGCTGCGCCGCGACGGCAATCAACGCGTGATGATGCTGACGGCACGCGGCCGGCTGGCCGACAAGATCAAGGGCCTGGACATGGGCGCCGATGATTACCTGGTCAAGCCCTTCGAGTTTCCCGAACTGCTGGCCCGTGTGCGCACGTTGCTGCGGCGCAGCGAGCACATCCCGCTGCCGGACGTGCTGCGTGTCGCGGACCTGGAGCTGGACCCGCGCCGCCATCGCGCCTATCGCGGCAACCGACGGATCGACCTGACCACCAAGGAGTTCGCCTTGCTGCACGTGTTGATGCGCCAGGCCGGCGAAGTGATGACCCGCACGCAGATCATCTCCCTGGTGTGGGACATGAACTTCGACTGCGACACCAACGTGGTGGAAGTCTCCATCAGTCGCCTGCGCGGCAAGGTCGATGACCAGAGCGAGGTCAAGCTGATCCACACCATTCGCGGCGTCGGCTACGTGCTGGAGGCACGCCCATGAGGACCAGCAGCCTGTCGATGCGCCTGGGGCTGACGGTCAGCCTGATGGGCGCGGGCCTGGTCGTGCTGTTGGCGACCCTGGCTTACCTGGCGCTGACCCACGAGCTGGACAAGCTCGCGCGCAAGGGCCTGGAAAACAAACTGGAGCAACTGGAACACAGCCTCGGCCAAGACCTCAAGCCGCACGATATTGCCGCCCGCCCCCATTCGCTGCTGGACCTGGTGATGGGCCACGACAACATCTACCTGACCATCATCGGCGGCGCCCCCGATGCACCGGTGCTGCTCAGCGTCGGTGCCAAGCCCCAGCAACCGCTGTTGCTCGACGTGCCCGCCGGCAAGACCCTGGCCTACCTCAATTGGGTGGATGGGCGCGGCAATCGCATCCTCAGTGCCACGCGGCTGATGCCGTTGCGCAGCGGCGAAAATGTGCGCGTGCTGCTGTCGCTGGACCGCTCCGATGATGAGGCCCTGCTCAGTGCCTACCTGCGCTCCACGGTGATCGCGCTGCCGATGCTGTTGCTCCTGATCGGCATGGGCGCCTGGTGGCTGGTGCAACGTGGGCTCGCGCCGCTGCAGCAGTTCAGCCGCGTGGCAGCCAAGGTCAGTACCCAGGACCTGACGCACCGTTTGTCGCTGGACAACCTGCCCAAGGAGTTGGGCGAGCTGGCCGAAGGCATCAACTTCATGCTGCATCGCCTCGACGCCGGTGTGCAGCAGCTGTCGCAATTCTCCGATGACCTCGCCCACGAACTGCGCGCGCCACTGACCAACCTGATGGGCAAGGCCCAGGTGACCCTGTCCCGCGAGCGTCCCGGCGAGGCCTACAAAGCCGGGCTGGAATCCTGCGCCGAGGAAATGGAACGCCTGTCGCGCATCGTCTCCGACATGCTGTTTCTCGCCCAGGTCAGCCACCCCGCTGCACGGGCGGGTTTCGACGCGGTGTCGCTGGGTGCCGAAGCGCAGCGGGTCATGGCGCTGTTCGCCCTGAGCGCCGAAGACAAACGCGTGACCCTGAGCCTGCGCGGCGACGCCTGGATCAAGGGCGATCGCCTGATGATCCAGCGGGCGATTTCCAACCTGCTGTCCAACGCGATTCGCCATACGCCCGAGGGCTCCACGGTATTGCTGCTGGTGGAAAGCTACGACCACAGCGTCTCGCTGTCGGTGGGCAACCCCGGCCGTGGTATCGAAGCTCACCACCTGCCACACCTGTTCGAACGCTTTTACCGCGCCGACAGCAGCCGTACCCGCGCCGAGGGCGGCACCGGGCTGGGGCTGGCCATCGTGCAGTCGATCATGCGCCTGCATCAGGGGCACGCCGACGTCAGCAGCCAGCCCGGGCGCTTTACGCGCTTCGACCTGGTGTTTCCTCTTCCTTGCGATGCGCCCACTGGTACAGCGCCGGCAGCACCAGCAAGGTCAGTAGCGTAGAAGAGATAATCCCGCCGATCACCACCGTCGCCAACGGGCGCTGCACTTCGGCGCCGGTGCCGGTGGCCAGGGCCATGGGGATGAACCCGAGGGAGGCCACCAGCGCAGTCATCAACACCGGGCGCAAACGGGTCAACGCGCCTTCGTGGATCGCCACCGACAACGAACGCCCCTCCTCGCGCAGGTTGCGGATGAAGGCAATCATCACCAACCCGTTGAGCACCGCCACGCCGGACAAGGCAATAAAGCCCACCCCCGCCGAGATCGACAGCGGAATATCCCGCAGCCACAGCGCCATGATCCCACCGGTCAAGGCGAACGGAATCCCGGTGAACACCAGCAGCCCGTCCTTGAGGTTGTTGAACATCATGAACAGCAACCCGAACACCAGCAGCAGGGCGACCGGCACCACGATGCGCAAGCGCTCGGAGGCTTCCTTCAACTGCTCGAACTGGCCGCCCCAGGTGGTCCAGTAACCTGCCGGCACTTTCACCTGCGCGCTGATCGCCGTTTCGGCCTCTGCCACGAACGAGCCAATATCACGCCCACGCACGTTGGCGCTGACGATCACCAGGCGCTTGCCATTTTCGCGGCTGATCTGGTTCGGGCCGAGGACCAGGTCCAGGCTGGCAACCTGGGACAAGGCGATAAACCCCAACTGCCCGGCCGCGTTACCCGCCAGCGCCGGCACCGGAATCAACAGCCGCGACAGGCCGTCGATATCGGTGCGCAGTGCGTCGGACAAACGCACGACCATGTCAAAACGACGGTCACCTTCGTACAACGTACCGGCCTGGCGCCCTCCCACGGCAACCGCAATGGTGTCCTGCACGTCGCCGACATTCAGGCCAAAGCGCGCGGCCTTGTCACGGTCGATATTGATGGTCAGCACCGGCAGGCCGGAGGTCTGTTCCACCTTCACCTCCGAGGCGCCCTCGAGCGTTTGCAGGGTCTCGGCGATTTCCCCGGCCGTCGCGTTCAGCACCACCATGTCATCGCCGAAGACCTTCACCGCCACGTCGCTGCGCACCCCGGATATCAGCTCGTTGAAACGCAGCTGGATCGGTTGCGACAGTTCATACGCACTGCCCGGCACAATCGCACTGGCGCGCTGGATATCGGCGATCAGGGTTTCGCGGGACTTGTTCGGGTCCGGCCATTGGTCCTTCGGCTTGAGCATCACATAGCTGTCGGAAATGTTCGGCGGCATCGGGTCCGAAGCAATTTCGGCGGTGCCGGTACGCGCAAATACCCGCAGGATTTCCGGCACCTGGGCCATCAGGGTTTTTTCCAGTTGCTGCTGCATCTGCACCGATTGCGTCAGGCTGGTGCCGGGCACGCGCAAGGCCTGCTGGGCAAAGTCGCCTTCGCTGAGGCTGGGGATAAATTCGCTGCCCATGCGGCTGGCTACCCAGCCCGAGGCAAGGATGGTCAACACGGCCAGGCCGAACACCAGCGGACGACGCCCCATCACCCAATCCAGGACTGGCGCATACGCCCGGCGCGCGGTGCGCATCACCAGGTTTTCTTCCTCCTTGACCTTGCCGGTGACGAACAGGGCAATCGCGGCCGGCACAAAGGTGACCGACAGAATCATCGCACCCAGCAAGGCAATCACCACGGTGAAGGCCATGGGGTGGAACATCTTCCCGGCCACGCCGGTGAGGGCGAAGATCGGCAGGTACACGACCATGATGATCAGTTGCCCGAAGATCAACGCGCGGCGGGCTTCCTTGGCAGCGGCAAACACTTCATGCAGGCGCTCGCTGCGGGTCAGCAGGCGCCCGTGACGCTGCTGCGCATGGGCCAGGCGGCGGATGGCGTTTTCGACGATCACCACCGCGCCATCGACAATAATGCCGAAGTCCAGCGCACCGAGACTCATCAGGTTGGCGCTGACCCGGTTGGTGAACATCCCGGTAAAGGTGAACAGCATCGCCAGGGGAATCACCATCGCGGTGATCAGCGCCGCACGGATATTGCCCAGAAACAGGAACAACACCGCCACCACCAACAGCGCACCTTCGAAGAGGTTTTTCTTGACGGTGGCGATGGCTTTTTCGACCAGGTTGGTGCGGTCATACACGGTGACGGCCACCACCCCTGCGGGCAGCGAGCGATTGATGCTCTCGAGTTTTCTCGCCACCGCCTGGGACACGCTGCGACTGTTCTCGCCAATCAACATGAACACCGTGCCCAGCACCACTTCACGGCCGTTTTCGGTGGCCGCGCCGGTGCGCAATTCACGGCCGATCTCGACCTGGGCGACATTGCGCACCCGGATTGGCGTGCCCTCCACGCTGGTGATGACGATGTTGGCGATGTCGTCGATGGACGCCACTTGTCCCGGCGCCCGGATCAACAACTGCTCGCCGCTGCGCTCGATATAACCGGCGCCGACGTTGGCATTGTTGCGTTCAAGCGCCGTGACCAGGTCGCTCAAGGTCAGGTTGTAGGCCGCCAGGCGCTTGGGGTCGGGGGCGATCTGGTATTCCTTGGCAAAGCCGCCGATGGTGTTGATCTCGGCCACACCGGGCACGTTGCGCAGTTGCGGCTTGATGATCCAGTCCTGGATCACCCGCAGGTCCGTCGGCGTGTACGGCGTGCCGTCTTCCTTGAGTGCGCCGTCTTCGGCCTCGACGGTCCACAGGAAAATTTCGCCGAGGCCGGTGGAGATCGGCCCCATCGCGGTCTCGATGCCGGCCGGCAATTGTTCGCGAGCGGTTTGCAGGCGCTCATTGACCAACTGGCGGGCGAAGAACAGGTCGGTGCCGTCCTTGAAAATCACCGTCACCTGCGACAGGCCCGAGCGCGACAGCGAGCGGGTCTGCTGCATGCTGGGCAACCCGGCCATGGCGGTCTCGATGGGAAAGGTGATGCGCTGCTCGGTTTCCAGCGGCGAAAAACCCGCCGCTGCCGAGTTGATCTGCACCTGCACATTGGTGATGTCGGGCACCGCGTCGATCGGCAGTTTCTGATAGCTGGCGATGCCGACACCGGCCATCAGCAGCACCGCCAGCAGCACGATGATGCGCTGCTCGATGGCGAATTGGATAAGGCGCTCAAACATGAGAAATCACTCGCGGAATCAATGGGCGTGCTCGGCCGAGCCCTTGCCCAGTTCGGACTTGAGGATGAAGCTGCCAACCGTGGCCACTTGCGCCCCGGCATCGAGGCCCTGACGCACTTCGACATAGCCGTTTTCACTCAGGCCGAGTTCGAGATGGCGCGTGATAAAACCGTCCGGGGTACGCACGAATACCGACGGTTTGTCCTCGACGGTCTGGATCGCCGTTTGCGGCACGGTGACCTTGGCCTGGTAGGTGTCGGTGGCCAGTTGCACCGTCACGAACAACCCAGGACGCCAGGCGTCGTCGGGGTTGGGTACCGTCACACGCACGGTGGCGGTGCGCGTCTGCTCGCCGAGTAAATTGCCGACATAAGCCACGCTGCCAAGTACCTCGGTGCCCATTTCGGTGGAGCTGACTTTCACCGGTTTGCCGAGCCGGACCTTGTTCAGATCCTTGGGAAACACGCCGAAAGTGACCCACACCTGGGACAGGTCCGAGAGAGTGAACGCGTTGCTGGTTTCGCTGACTACCTCGCCGACACCCAGGTGTTTTTCCACCACCACCCCGGCGAAAGGCGCCCGCAATTCATAGCGGTTGCCGCCCACCAGCACGGCGCTGCCGCTGAGGGCCGTCATCTTCTGGCGGGCATTGTTCAGGGCGATTTCGGCCTCTTGCAGGGTCTGGCGCGCCAGCAGGTAGTCCTGCTCGGCGGAAATCTTGTCCTGCCACAATTGCCGCTCGCGCTGGAAGGTCGTGCGCGCCAGCTCGACCCGACGCTCACTGGCGGCCAGCTCACTGCGCTGATCGGAAATCTGCTGGCTGGCGATCACCGCCAGCAGCTCGCCTTTCTTCACCGATTGCCCGAGATTGACCCGCACCGACTCCACTACCCCGGCCGCACGCGGCACGATATGCGAGGTGCGGTCCTCGTCGAAACGCACCTCTCCCGGCAGCGTCAGCAACGTGCTGATCTGTCGGGGCTGGGCCTGGGCGAGCTGAATGCCGGCTGCTTCGATTTGCTGCTCGGTGAGTTCAAGTTTGCCTTCCTCTTCCTCGGCGCCGGCCACGCCAGACAGCATCAGGCCCAGGGCGACGGCAAGCGCCACGCCGTGTCGTTTGTTCATAAGCCACTCCAGAAAAAATCAAAACCGGGCGAGGTCGCCGTAAATCCGTTCGATACGCACCCAGGCCTCGGTGGCCTGGGCTGTTGCCGTGAGGTATTGGGTGCGGGCCGCAATCAGCGTGCGCTGGGCGTCCAGCACCTCGAGGAAGTTGAACTTGCCCATTTCAAAGCCCCGCGTGGCACTGTCCACCGCGCTTTGCGCAGCCGGCAGGATCTGCTGGTTGAACGCGCGCACTTCGGTATTCGCGGTGTGCCACAGGTCCAGGGCCTGGCGGATTTCGGTGCGCAGGCGCAGTTCGGCGGCGTTACGCAGGTCGCGGGCCTGGTCGGCGCGGCGGCTGGCAGCGAGGACATTGCCCTGGTTGCGATTGAACAGCGGGATCGGCATCGACACGCCCACCAGGTTGACCCGCTCGCGCACGCTGGCGTCGTACTGGCTGCCGATGGACACATCCAGGTCGGGAATACGCTGGGCTTTTTCCAGGCCCACGCTGGCTTCGTTCTGCAGGATCTGCAGCTCGGCCAGGCGCAACTCGGTGGTCTGTTCCAGGCGTGCGAGCAATTGATTCGCGGAGGGTAATGAAGGGGTGGACTGAGGCTGTGTGGCGACGGCCTGGAAGTCGGTCGACGCGCTGCCGGTACTCGCGGCCAGACGGCGGTAGGCGTCGGTGAGGCCCATCTGCGCGCGGTTGAGTTCGAGGCGGATCTCTGACAGTTGCACCTGGGCGCGCGTGGCCTCCACCGGCGACGACTTGCCAGCGCTGACGCGGCCGTTGGCGACCACCAGGCCACGCTCGGCCAATGCCATGGAACGTTGCGCCAGGTCGAGGCGTTCCTGGGCGCGAAGGGCGCCGTAATAGCTGTCGATCACCTCGGCGCGCAGCGTGTTGCGCCGCTGCTCCAGCGTCAGCGCCGCGGCGTCCTGGGCACGCGTGGCCACGTCAATGCGCGCACCGCGCTTGCCGCCCAACTCGAGGGTCTGGCTCAGTTTGATCGTGGTGGTGCGCGTATCGCGCCGCGTGTCTTCAGCATCCCAGGACGCCACCGGGTTGGGGATCAAGCCCGCCTGCTGACGACCGCCTTCGGCGATGTCGATGTCCCACTGCGCGGCGGCAAGGTCGGGGTTGTTGGCGAAGGCGGTTTGCAGGGCTGCATCGAGGGTGAGGGTCTGCGCCTGGGCCACCGCAGCGACGCCCCACAACGCCACCGACCCCAACAGTGTTCTAACAGAAATTGCCATAACGAAAGTTCCACGCCCATGAAGTCGCTGAGGTTTCCCAGCGGGGGGCAATGTAGCTTTCGGTACTTATCAGGGCGGTGGGCAGAACATTACAAATCCGTTAGCCAGGATCAGGCGTGCACCTCGTCATGTTCGTCATGCGCAAAACCGTCGCCTTCGACTTGGACGGTAGCGTGGGAAATATCGAATTGTTCATGCAGCATTTCCGTCACCTGGCTGAGGATCTTGTGCTCAGTGTCCAGCGCCAAATCGGTCACCAGATGTGTGCTCAGCACGTTTTTGCCGCTGGTCAGCGCCCAGATGTGCAGGTCATGCACATCCTTGACCCCGGGAATGGCGCGAATGGCCTGCTCCACCTGGTCGATATCGATACCGTCCGGCACGCCTTGCAGCAGTACGTTCATGCTTTCCTTGAGCAAGCTCCAGGTGCGCGGCAGTACCCAGAAGCCGATGGCTGCCGCCACCAGCGAGTCGACCCAACCCCAGCCCGTCAACATGATCACCACCGCCGCGATCATCACGCCGATGGAGCCGAGCATGTCGCTCCAGACTTCCAGGTAGGCGCCCTTGACGTTCAAGCTCTCGCCGCTGGCAGCGCTGAGCAGGCGCATGGCGATCAGGTTGACGATCAGCCCCAGCACCGCAATCACCAGCATGCCGGTGGACTGGATTTGCGCAGGCGCCTGTAGGCGTTGATAGGCCTCATACAGAATGTAAAACGCCACGGCGAACAACAGCAGTGCATTGAAAGCGGCTGCCAGGATTTCAAACCGCGCATACCCAAAGGTGCGCTTGCGGTCGGCGGCGCGCTTGGCGACCTGAATGGCCACCAGGGAAATCGCCAGGGCCAGGGCGTCGGTCATCATGTGGGCGGCGTCGGACAGCAGCGCCAGGCTACCGGTGACAAAGGCGCCGATGACTTCGGCAATCATGAAGCTGGTGGTCAGCCCCAGGGCGAACCATAACTTGCGCTCGTGACCCGCGCGGACTTGGGCGTGGCTGTGTCCTGCACTCATGAGCAACCCTCTTGATGTTGTTGGCGGCAGGCGCTGGCGTGCCGGCTCCCACAGGTGTGTGATTGAGCATAGAGCTATAGGCCCGACTCATTGCCATAGGTTGCACAATTGTCATCGGCGGGCCATTGGCACGTTACTGTCGAGCGCACCAAAATCGCACAGGCACGCTCTGGAACCGTTGTATCAGGTATGCTTTTCGAGCAGGAAACAAAAAGAAACAATTTCCCCAACCTGTTCGATAAGGAGTCCCGTTTTGGAGTTATCGACTGCCGCGTGGATGGTTCACGACACCCGCCTTATGTTCTGCGTCCTGCTGGCCATCGCCAGCATCATCGTGCTGATCAGCGCGACCAAGTTGCCACCATTTCTGTCGATCCTGATCGGCACCTTTATCGCCGGGGTCGGTGCCGGACTGCCGCCGGAAGAAGTGGCCAAGGCCTTCAGCAAAGGCGCCGGGGCGATCCTCGGTGAAGCCGGGATCATCATTGCCCTGGGCTCGATGCTCGGCGCACTGATGGCGGAATCCGGCGCCGCCGACCGCATCGCCACCACCCTGCTGGGGTTGGGCAAGGGCAAGTCGCTGCCATGGGTGATGGCGCTGGTGGCGATGGTGATCGGCCTGCCGTTGTTCTTCGAAGTGGGCCTGGTGATGATGGTGCCGATCATCTTTGTGATGGCCAAGCGTTCGAACCAGCCGCTGCTGAAAATCGCCATCCCGGCGCTGGCGGGCATGACCACCCTGCACGCCTTGATGCCACCGCACCCCGGGCCGCTGATTGCAGTGAGTGCGTTGCACGCCGACCTCGGCCTGACCATGCTGCTGGGCTTCTGCCTGGCGGTGCCGGCGGTGATCCTCGCCGGCCCGCTCTACGGCAACTGGCTGTCCAAGCGCCTGCACGTGGATGAGCCGGCCGACATCGGCGCGCTGTTCAGTGCACCGCCCAAGGCGCCGCGCCAGCCGAGTTTTGGCGTGTCGCTGTTGATCATCCTGTTGCCGGTGATTCTGATGCTCGGCAGCACCTTGGCCAAAGTCGCCCTGCCGGCGGAAAGCACCGTGGGCCTGACCCTGAAATTCCTCGGTGAACCGCTGATCGCCCTCGGCCTCGCGGTGATAGCCGCGGTGATCTGCCTGGGCTGGGCCGCCGGTATGCCGCGCGCCGAAGTCGGCAACACCCTGCGCAAAGCCCTCGCGCCCATCGCCGTGCTGCTGCTGACCATCGGCGCCGGCGGCGGCCTCAAGCAAACCCTGCTCGACGCCGGCGTCAGCCAGACCATCAGCAAAGTCGCCGAAGGCGCCCACATGCCGTATCTGTTGCTGGCCTGGTTGATTGCCGTGGCGTTGCGCCAGGCCACCGGCTCGGCGACGGTCGCCACGACCACCACGGCCGGTATCCTCGCGCCGATGATGGCCGGGTTGGCCGCCACCCAGAGTTCATTGGTGGCACTGGCGATTGGCGCCGGCTCGGTGTTCTTCTGCCACGTCAACGACGCCGGGTTCTGGATGGTGCGTGAGTACTTTGGCCTGCAGTTGAAGCAGACGATCTGGGTGTGGTCGGTGTTGCAGACGATTGTGTCGGTCGTCGGCCTGATCGGTACGCTGCTGCTCTGGCACTTTTTGACCTGAGTTTCAGCCAACCAGGGTGTGGCGCTTGCCGAACAGCGCCACACTTCCCACCCCCACCGCGCCCATCACCACGCAATACCCCACGCAAATCCCCGGGCTGGTCGGCATCAGCGCAATCAGCAGCAGCGGCGTAGTGCTCGCCCCCAGTGCATAGGCG
>NZ_JASCPP010000070.1:0-37833 GCF_029959745.1 Pseudomonas sp. PS01298
GGCTTGCTCGCGAAAGCGGTGTATCAGCCTGAGATGTTTCGACTGACCCACCGTATTCGCGAGCAAGCCCGCTCCCACACAAGCCCGGCTCCCACAGAAGAGCTAGCTCATCCGATGTTTAGGCGCTTTTCGCCGAAGGCAGCTTCGATACCAGGCGCAGCGACACGGTCAGCCCTTCGAGCTGGTAGTGCGGGCGCAGGTAGAACTTGGAGTTGTAGTACCCCGGGTTGCCTTCGACGTCTTCCACGATCACTTCGGCTGCCGCCAACGGGTGCTGGGCCTTGGTGGTTTCGGTGGAGTGCGCCGGGTCGCCGTCGACGTAGTTGAGGATCCAGTCCTGCAACCAGCGCTGCATCTCGTCCTTCTCTTTGAAGGAGCCGATCTTGTCGCGCACGATGCACTTCAAGTAGTGGGCGAAACGGCAGGTGGCGAACAGGTACGGCAGGCGTGCGGCCAGGTTGGCGTTGGCGGTGGCGTCCGGGTCGTCGTATTCGGCCGGTTTCTGCAGCGACTGCGCGCCAATGAATGCGGCGAAGTCGGTGTTTTTCTTGTGCAGCAGCGGCATGAAACCGTTCTTCGCCAGTTCCGCTTCGCGGCGGTCGCTGATGGCGATTTCGGTCGGGCACTTCATGTCCACGCCACCGTCATCGGTCGGGAACGTGTGGGCCGGCAGGTTTTCCACTTCACCGCCGGACTCCACGCCACGGATGCGCGAGCACCAGCCGTAGTGCTTGAAGGAGCGGTTGATGTTCACGGCCATCGCATAGGCGGCGTTGGCCCAGGTGTATTTGGAGCTGTCGGCGCCGTCGGTGTTTTCTTCGAAGGCGAAGGCTTCCACCGGGTCGGTCTTGGCGCCATATGGCAGGCGCGCAAGGAAGCGCGGCATGGTCAGGCCGATGTAGCGCGAGTCTTCCGATTCACGCAGCGAGCGCCAGCCGGCGTATTCCGGGGTGGTGAAGATCTTGGTCAGGTCGCGCGGGTTCGACAGTTCCTGCCACGAGCCCATGCCCATCACGGTCGGCGACGCTGCAGCGATGAACGGCGAGTGCATGGCGGCGCAGACTTTCGACAGCTCGCCCAGCAGCTCGACGTCGGGTGGCGACTGGTCGAAGTAGTAGTCGCCGACCAGGCAACCGTACGGTTCGCCGCCGAACTGGCCGTATTCTTCTTCGTACATCTTCTTGAAGATCGGGCTCTGGTCCCAGGCAGTGCCCTTGAATTTCTTCAGGGTCTTGTGCAGGTCCGGCTTGGAGATGTTGAGCACGCGGATCTTGAGCTGCTCATCGCTCTCGGTGTTGTTGACCAGGTAGTGCAGGCCACGCCAGGCGCTTTCCAGCTGCTGGAAATCCTGGTGGTGGATGATCTGGTTGACCTGGGCGGTGAGCTTGGCGTCGATGGCGGCGATGATCGATTCGATCGACTTGATCGCGTCATTGGACACCAGGTCGGTTTGCGCCAGGGCCTGCTCGGCCAGGGTGCGCACGGCGGTTTCCACGGCTTCGCGGGCACGCTCGGTCTTGGGCTTGAATTCTTGCAGCAGCAGGTTCGCGAACTCGCTGGCTTCTTCGGTAGCCCCCAGGATCTGGGAGCCTTCGCGGGCGGTATTGTCCGTCATGATTATTGGTCCCCTGCAGGCTTGGGTGCGCTGGCAAGTGCCTGGAGCAATGCCGGGTCCTTGATCGCCTTCATGATGATTTCTTCAGCGCCAGTCTTGCCGTCCATGTAGGTCAGCAGGTTGGCCAGCTGGGTACGGGCTTCGAGCAGCTGGTTCAGCGAATCGACCTTGCGGGCCACGGCCGCCGGGCTGAAGTCGTCCATGCTTTCGAAGGTGATGTCCAGGCTCAGGTTGCCTTCGCCGGTCAGCTCGTTGGGGACGTGGAATGCCACGCGCGGCTGCATGGCCTTGAGGCGCGAGTCGAAATTGTCGACATCGACTTCAAGGAACTTGCGGTCGGCCACGGGCGCCAGAGGCTCGGCTGGCTTGCCGGCGAGGTCGGCCATCACGCCCATCACGAAGGGCAGCTGGACCTTTTTCTCGGCGCCGTAGAGCTCGACGTCGTACTCGATCTGCACTCGAGGCGCGCGGTTGCGCGCGATGAATTTCTGAGAACTTTGCTTCGCCACGTTGCTGCTCCTGGTCGCTTGAGCGACGGTGTTGTTACTGCACGCTCGGGCGGCTTAATCGCCGTCCGGACCGCGCAGGTTTTCAAATTGGGACATGCCGTCGGGAATCAGGTTGCGCACGATGGCCGCGAAGTCGGCGTGCACCAGATTCTTGGCCCGGTTCAACAACACCGGCAGCGGGCTCGAAGGCTCGTGCCGGGTGTAGTACGCAAGGATTTTGTCGAGGCTGCGCAGCACGTCATCGCGGCTGGCGATGTCGCCAGTGGGGCGCGGTGCTGCGGGGGCTGCAGTGAAGTCGACCGAGGGGGCATTGTCGTCACTGACGGCCTCGGGTTCGCTGCGGGTGTCGCTGTTCGGTACGAATTGGTTGAGGATTTGCAGGGCCTGCTTGAGCGGTTGCTTCAACAGGCTGAGGTCGACGCCCTGGGCCGAACCGACCTGGTCGCTGACCTGTTGTTCGATGGCTTCGCACGCGGCGCGCGCGGCGCCCAGGGCATCGCGGGTGGCCTGTAATTGCTCGGGGTCGCTGTCCAGGAACGCGGCGTTGAGTTGCTGCGCGCCGAGCTGCTCATCGGGGAAATTCATCAGGCCGCTGGCGTTTAGCGCGGCCCGCAGGCTGACCGGGCCGAAGGTGCGCGAGCGGGTGAGAATGCTTTCGCGCAGCAGGCGAATGGTCGCGTCGCTGGTCAGGCCGGACAGTGCGTTGATGCGAACCGTGGGGTCGTTATCGTCGTCGGCATCCAGGCGCGGGTGCAGGTCGGCCCAGTATTCGCGCAGCAGCGCGTTGATCAGCGTGAGCACTTCTGCGAGCCCGGCCACGCCTTGCAGGGCGAGCGAGCTTTGCAACAGGAAATGGGTGATTCGCAGGTCCTTGCTGCGCTGCAACAAGTCGAGGCTTTGCTGCTGGATGCTGCGCCATTCCGGCGGTTCAGCGGGCAAAATCGAATCGCCCATGCTGCGCTCGGGTTGGCCCTTGGCATCACGCTCCAGTTGGAGAAAGTCCGCGTCATATTCCATGTCTTCGCCACACGGCGAAGTTGCGGAAACGGCGGTGAGCAGCAACGGCACATCCACTGAAATTGATCTCCCTATCAGCCCGTTAGATGGCGGGCAATGCATGCATTAGTTGCGCGAGGAACTTTGCATGTTTTCTTGGTCATATAAGCAAGATGCCACTAATGTGCCATCACTGGTATTCAAGAAGTTGTGCATTTTTGGTGTAGTACTTAGGGCTTGTCAAGGTAAGCTATTCGCCCTCTGTGACAGATGTGCGGTGCTTAACAACCTGCACGACTGGTGGGTCGAACGGCGTACCCGGACAGGATTTTTGTCATGGAGCCCAGTTAAGATCAGCGATCATGCTGGTATCGGCAGGTTGTGGACGGTCGATTGCACGACCAGATGGGGATCTCCCGGGAACCGCTCGGCCCGGGAATCGACTGCGCGCGAAGTATCAGCAAGGAGGCAAGATGTCGCTGTGTTTGACTATCACTAGTTATCACAAGATCACCCCTGGGCAGTGCTCGGAAAAGTCCATGAATCAGGGCTCGATGGCTATCGGCCGCAGCGCGGACAATGACTGGGTGTTGCCTGACCCTGAGCGGCTGGTGTCTTCACAACACTGCGTTATTCAATACAAAGAAGGCCGTTATTATTTAACCGATAACAGCACCAATGGCGTGGAGTTGGTCAACGCCGGTATTCGGATGCGCCGGGGTAACAGCGAACCCCTGCAAAATGGCGAGTTGATCCGCATTGGCGATTACGAGATCCAGGCGCGTATCGACTTCAATGTGCAGGCGGTCGACAGCCAGCCGTTTGCCGGGGATTCACCGAACAGTTTTGAAGCGCTGATGGGCGCCGTGGTGAGCACCCCCATGCCGACGCCGGTGATTGCGCCGCAGTTCCATGGGGCATCATCGATGGACACGCTGCCGGACCTGTTCGACTTCCTCAGCCCCACTGCCGTACCGCCCCCGACGGTACCGGACCACGTGCCGTCCGAGCAGCATGACTTCCGCCCCCCGACCCCTGTGGTCGTCGAAAAACCCGTGGTGCCGAGTTCGGTCATTCCCGAAGACTGGGACCTGTTTGGCGACACGCCCGCACCGGTCGTCAGCGCACCGCCACCTCCGCCGTCACCACCGCCTGCGCCCATTACTTCGCCGCAGCCCGTGGTCGAGCCCGTGCTCCCCGTGGCCGACAGCCAACAGCCGGATCTGTTGCAAGCCTTCCTGCGCGGTGCCGGCCTGGACCAGTTGCGCCTGGACCGGGCCGATGCCTGCGCGCAGATGGAAAGTATCGGCCGCAGCTACCGGCTGATGGTCGAAGGCTTGATCGATGTGCTGCGCGCCCGCGCCAGCCTCAAGGGCGAGTTCCGCATGCAGCAGACGATGATCCAGCCCGCTGAAAACAATCCGTTGAAATTCGCACCGAATGCCGACGAAGCGTTACTGCTGCTGCTTCGCCATGGCAACCAGGCGTTTATGGCGCCCGATGCTGCCGTGCGCGACAGTTTCGACGACCTGCGCGCCCACCAGTTGGCGGTGATGGCCGGTGTGGAAGCAGCGATCAAACACCTGCTCGGGCGTTTCGAGCCGGCGCAGCTGGAAGAGCGCATGGGCAAGCCCGGCGGGCTCTCGAGTCTTTTCAACGGCTCGCGCCAGGCCCAGTACTGGCAGCAGTTCACCGAGCTCTACAGCAACATTTCCCGCGAGGCCCAGGAAGACTTCCAGGACCTGTTCGGCCGCGAATTCAGCCGAGCCTATGAGGAACACAGCGCACGCCAGCGTCGCTGACCCGCAACACATGGATTAACGGATAGCTAAGTACGTCATTGAGGACGCAGGATGATTCCCAGGTTTTTATTCGCAGTCGCCACACTGCTTCTGCTGACGGCGTGTGCCAAGGATGCCGCCAAACCCGACGCCGCCACCGAGGCGCCAGCGGACACTGCCGCCGTCGAGCTGCACTTTCACGCGATTGCCGGGCTCAACCCCGGCGCCAACGGCCAGGCCGCCCCGGTACGGGTGCGCATCTTCGAACTGAAAAACGCCGCCACCTTCGCGCGCTCCGATTACTTCGCCCTGGCTGACCGCGCGCAATCCACCCTCGGCCTGGACCTGCTGGACCAGGATGAAGTCATGGTGCAGCCCGGCGAGCAACTGAGCATCCAGCGCGACCTCGACCCGTCCACGCGCCAGATCGGGCTATTGGTCGGCTATCGCGAGTTGGACCGCGCGCAGTGGCGCACGGTGATCAACGTGCCAGCGCGCCAATACACCGAATACCAGATCAGCCTCGATGTGCGCGCGGTGCGCGCCGACGTCGTGGTTGCCCCATCCAGCCCTGCCCAATAACGCAATCGGAGCCCCCATGTCCTGGAACAATCGCGTGGTCTGGTCGGAAGGCATGTTCATCGGAACGCAGCACTTCCAGCAGCATGACCGTTACCTGGAAAACCTGATCGACGCCCGCAGCCGCCCGTTGTCCGTGGGCGCCTGGGGGTTCTCCGAGCTGCTGATCGACCAGGGCCTGCTGGCCCAGGGCAAGCTGGCGATCGTCTCGGCGCGCGGCCTGTTGTCCGACGGCACGCCGTTCAACATCCCCCAGGATGACCTGGCGCCAAGCCCGCTGAATATCGATGACTCCCTGCGCGACGGCCTGGTGTACCTGGCCTTGCCGCTCAAGCGTGCGGGTGCCCGTGACACCGTGGACGACGGCGAAGACTTGGGCGCTGCGCGCTATGTGAGCCAGGTGCGCGAAGTGCGCGACGACAACGCGCCGTTCGAGAACCGCGCGCCGGTAGCCGTCGGTTCGCGCGCCTTGCGTCTGTTGACCGCGCAGGATGGCATCAGCGACTACGCCGCCATCGGCCTGGTGCGCATCAAGGAAAAACGCGCCGACCGCGCACTCGTGCTCGATGACAGCTACATCCCGCCAGTCCTCGATGTGGCCGCGAGCAAACCGCTGACCGCGTTTCGCAGTGAGCTGCTCGGCCTGCTGCACCAGCGTGGCGAAGCCCTGGCCGGCCGCGTGGTCGCCTCGGGCGCGGGAGGCGCCTCGGAGATTGCCGATTTCATGCTGCTGCAACTGGTCAACCGGGCGCAGCCGCTGCTCCAGCATTTCAGCCAATTGAGCCCGCTGCACCCGGAGCGCTTCTTCAGCGAACTGGTGAGCCTGGCCGGTGAGTTCTCGACCTTTTCCACCGCCGGCCGCCGTCCGCAGGAATACCCGCAGTACCAGCACGACGACCTGGCCCTGAGCTTCGCCCCGGTGATGGCGGCCCTGCGTGAAGCCCTGTCGATGCTGATCGACAGCAAGGCCACGCCGATCCCGATTGTCGAGAAGGCCTATGGCGTCCACGTGGCGATGCTGGCAGACAAAACCCTGCTCGACAGCGCCAGTTTCATCCTCGTGGTGCGCGCCGATGTGCCGGGCGAAACCCTGCGCGGGCGTTTCGGCCAGCAGAGCAAGGTCGGCTCGGTGGAGCACATCCGCGACCTGGTCAACCTGCAACTGCCGGGCATCGGCCTGCTGCCGCTGCCGGTGGCGCCGCGCCAGATCCCTTACCACGCAGGCTCCACGTACTACGAGCTGGACCGTGGCAGCGAGCACTGGCAGCAGTTGAGCAACTCCGGTGGTTTTGCCTTTCATATCGCCGGGCAATTCCCGGGCTTGAACCTGGCCTTCTGGGCGATCCGAGGATAATCCGCGATGCATCCCAATGACGATGACCGCACCCAGTTCATGCCGCGCCCGGGTGGCCGGGCGCCGGAGCCGGTGCGTGCACAACCGGCCCCGCTGTCGATGCCGGCGGCGCCGATCCTGACCGGCAAGAGCCAGGGCCTCAACCCGCTTGAAAGCGCCGCCGGCCCGCTGCTGGCACTGCTCACGCGCCTGCGCAGCACCATCGCCCATCCGGCGCCGGCCAGCCTGCGCGCGCAATTGCTGGCCTACCTGCGCCAGTTCGAAGAACGTGCCGAAGCCGCCGGTGTGGCGCGCAACGAAGTGCTGCTGGCGCGTTACGCGCTGTGCACCGCCCTTGACGAAGCAGTGCTGAGTACGCCGTGGGGCAGCACCAGCGACTGGGGCAAGCAGAGCCTGCTGATCACTGTGCACAACGAGGCCTGGGGCGGCGAAAAGGTCTTCCAGCTGCTCGACCACTGCCTGCAAAGCCCACGGGAACGCCTGTACCTGTTGGAGCTGTTGTACCTGTGCATGTGCCTGGGTTTCGAAGGCCGCTACCGCGTGATGAACGACGGTCGCAGCCAGTTGGAAGCCCTGCGCGAGCGCACCGCCGCAGCCATTCGCAGTGCGCGTGGCGAGCACGAGCGCGAGCTGTCGCCGCATTGGCGCGGTGTGACGGTGGCGCGCGACCGGTTGGCGCAGTTCATGCCGCCGTGGATCGCCGTGGCCATCGGCCTGGCGCTGCTGCTGGCGCTGCTGTTTGGTTTGCGCATGAAGCTGGCCGCGGACGCCGAGCCGGTGTTCAAGAATATCCATGCCCTGGGCGAAATCCCGGTGCAGGCCATCGACCGTCCGGTGGCGCAGCCCAAAGTCATCGAACGGCCGCGCCTGGCGGGTTTCCTGGTGGAAGACATCAAGGCCGGTCGCGTCGCGGTGGAGGATGCCGTCGACCGTTCCGTGGTGACGATCCGCGGCGACGAACTGTTCGCCTCCGCCAGCTCCAGCATTGTCGATGACTACCAGCCGCTGATGCTGCGCATTGCCGATGCCATCCGCAAGGTCAAGGGCCAGGTGCGCGTGACCGGGCACAGCGACAACCGCCCGATTGCCACGCTGCGCTTCCCATCGAACTGGGCGCTGTCCGAAGCACGCGCCAAGTCGGTGCTGGAAATCCTGGCGGCCAAGACCGGCCAGGCCGATCGCTTCAGTGCCGAAGGCAGAAGCGACACCGAGCCGGTGGCGACCAACGCCACTGCCGAAGGCCGTGCCCGCAATCGTCGGGTTGAAATCACCGTATTGGCGGAGGGCGTCGAGTGAAGGCGTTTTTCAGTTTCATGATTCGCTGGGTGATCCCCGTCCTGGGCCTGATCGCCCTGAGCCTGATCATCTGGTTTGTCGGGCCGTTGCTCGACGTGCTGGTGCCCGAAGGACGACGCTGGGCGCTGATCATCCTGGTGTTTGCACTGTGGATCGCCTACCGCGTGTTCCGCATCCTCCAGGCCCGGCGCCAGGCCGCCGAAGTGATGCGCAGCCTGGCGGCGGAAACCCCGGCAGACCCCAACAGCGTGGCCACCGCCGAAGAACTCACCACCCTGCGCCAGCGCATGGACGAAGCCCTGGCGCTGCTGAAAAAGGCCAAGCTGGGCGGTGATGAGCGGCGCAACCTTTACGAGCTGCCGTGGTACGTGATCATCGGCCCGCCGGGTTCGGGCAAGACCACTGCGCTGGTCAATTCCGGGCTGCACTTTCCTCTCGCCGCCCAGTTGGGCGCCGGAGCGGTGCGCGGTGTCGGTGGTACGCGCAACTGTGACTGGTGGTTTACCGACCAGGCCGTTTTGCTCGACACCGCCGGCCGCTACACCACCCAGGACAGCAACTCCACGGTGGACAAGGCTGCGTGGCTGGGCTTTCTCGACCTGCTGAAAAAGCAGCGTTCGCGCCGCCCGATCGATGGCGCCTTTATCGCCATCAGCCTGTCGGACCTGCTGCTGGGCAGTGACGAGGAACGCGCTGCCCACGCCGCCGCGATTCGCCTGCGGATCCAGGAGCTGTACACCCAGCTGGGCGTGCGCTTCCCGATCTACCTGATGCTGACCAAGCTCGACCTGGTGCCGGGCTTCATGGAGTTCTTCGACAACCTGAGCAAGGAAGAGCGCGCCCAGGTGTGGGGCATGACCTTTGCCCTCGATGACGGCAAGAACAGCGACAGCCCTCTGGCGCACTTGCAAAGCGAATTCGCCGGCCTGGAGCAGCGCCTCAACGAGCGCCTGGTCGAACGCCTGCAACAGGAACGCGACCCGGCGCGGCGCGACCTGATCTATGGCTTCCCACAGCAGTTCGGCGCCTTGAAGGATTGCCTGCAGAGCTTTCTCGAGGGCGTGTTCAAGCCCAATGCCTTTGAAGAGCGCGTGCTGCTGCGCGGCGTGTACTTCACCAGCGGCACCCAGGAAGGCAGCCCGATCGACCGCCTGATCGGCGCCATGGCCCAGAGCATGAACCTGGACCGCCAGCACCTGGCGCGCCAGAGTGGCACTGGGCGCAGTTACTTCATCGAAAAACTCTTCACCGCCGTGGCCTTCGCCGAGCGCGGGCTGGTGGGGGTGAACCCTAAGGTCGAGCGCCGGCGCAAGTGGATCGCGCGCGGCGTGCTTGCGGCCACCGTGGCGTTGGTGGTGGTGGTCAGCGGCCTGTGGTGGGTGAGCTATCGCGCCAACCAGGCGTATATCGCCCAGGTCGACCAGAAGGTCGCGCCCCTCGGCCAGACCGTGCAGAACCTCAGCCCGGCGCAGCGTGATGTGCTCGCGGTGCTGCCGCTGCTCAACGCGGTTAAAAACCTGGCGGGCGACTCGCCGAGCTGGTCCGAAGGGTTGGGCCTGTATCAGGGCGACATGCTTGAAGCCGAGTCCGCGAGCGTCTATCGCAAGCTGTTGATCGCCGTCTTCGCGCCACGCCTGGTGACGCGCATCGAAGAGCAACTGCACGGCGGCGGCAATTCGGACTTCCTCTACGAGGGGCTCAAGGCTTACCTGATGCTCGCCGACACCGAGCACTATGACCCGGACTTCATCAAGGCCTGGATCGCCCTGGACTGGGATCGCAACCTGCCACGCGACTTGCCGGCCGACCAGCGCCAGGCCTTGACCGGGCACTTGCAGGCCCTGTTCGAACGCCATCCGCCGAGCGCGCGGCTCGACCCGCGCCTGATCGACGACCTGCGTCGCCAGCTGCAGCAACTGCCGGTGGCGCAGCGCGTCTACGACCGGGTCAAGCGTCAGAAGCTGCCCGAAGGCATCCCGGACTTTCGCCTCAACGAAGCCGCTGGGCGTGACGCGGCGCTGGTGTTCAGCCGCAAGAGCGGCAAGCCGCTGGGCGAGCCGTTGAGTGGGTTCTTCACCGCCAAGGGCTATCGGCAGGCGTTCCTGCTGAGCAGCCTGAATCAGACCGGCACCCTGGCCGAGGAGCAATGGGTGCTCGGCCATGAGCAGGCCGACCAGCAAAACGTGGTGAGCCTGGCCGCCGATGTGCGGCGCCTGTATTTCCAGGATTACCAGCGCCAGTGGGATGCCTTGCTCGCCGATATCGACTTTGTGCCGATCACCAGCGTGGCCCAGGCCGCCGACGTGCTGCGGGTGATTTCCGGCCCGACCTCGCCGCTGAAGAAACTGCTGGTGGCGGTGGCCAGGGAAACCGATCTGCAGGCGGAAGAGCGCCAGCTGGCGGCCAAGGGCGTACCGGTGGAAGGCGGCGTCGACAAGCTCAAGGAGCGTCTCGGCAGCCTGCTCGGCCAGGAGCAACCTGTCGCCAATGCACCGCAGGCGGCAGACGATCCGGTGACCGCGCACTTTGCCGAACTCAACAGCATCGTCAGCAAGAACGAAGGCGAGCCGGCAGCTATCGACGGCTTGCTGGCGGACATGAACGCGCTGTATGTGCAGGTCAGCGCCATGGTCGGCGCCAGCGGTGATGCCTTGCTCGGCGAGGCGAAGAACCAGGCAGCGGCGGCAGCCACGCGGGTCAGCCTGAATGCCGAACGCCAACCGCCGCTGGTGCAGGGCATGGTCAAGTCGGTGGTCAATTCCACTACCAACAGCATGATGGGCGGCGTGCGCAACCAGCTGAACGCGGCTTGGGTCAGCGAAGTGGTCAACGTGTATCGCCAGTCCCTGGCCGGGCGCTACCCGATGGCGCCGGGCAGCGCGCGGGATGCCACCCTGGATGACTTCGGCCAGTTCTTCGGCGTGGGCGGGGTAATGGACAACTACTTCCGCAAATACCTGCAGCCGTACGTGGACACCTCCGCGCAGACCTGGCGCTGGCAGCCGGGCGCGGCGCAGAAGCTCGGCATTGCGCCGGGCGTGCTGCAGACCTTCCAGCGCGCCGCGACGATTCGCGATGCGTTCTTCCGCGCCGGCGGCACCCAGCCGATCGTGCGGTTCGAACTCAATCCGGTGTCGATGGACCCGACCATCACTCAGTTCCTGCTTGACCTCGACGGCCAGCAATTGAGTTACGACCATGGCCCGAGCCGCCCGGTGGCGATGCAATGGCCGAACCCCGGCAGCATTGGCGTGGTGCGTATTTCGATCATGCCGCCGTCGGCCAGTGGGCGTTCCGGGGTGACGTTGGACGGGCCGTGGGCATGGTTCCGCCTGCTGGAGCAATCGGACCTGACCGCCGGCAACTCGCCGGATCGCTTCAACCTGCGCCTGCGGGTCGACGGCGCGAGCATTGCCTACGAGCTGCGCGCCAACAGCGCTTTCAACCCGTTCAAGAGCCGTGTGCTCAGTGGCTTCAGCCTGCCGGAGCGGCTATGACGACCCTGGGTTTCTACGGCAAGCTGGCCAGTCGCGGCGACTTTGTCAGCCGCGCCTTGCCGCAGAGTTTTATCGGCCCGTGGGACAGCTGGCTGGCGGCGGGACTGCTCGCCAGCCAGCACAGCCTCGGCGCCGACTGGCTCAACGTGTACCTGGTCAGCCCGCTGTGGCGCTTTGTACTGGCGCCGGGCGTGTGCGGGCCGGACGCGGCGGCGGGCGTGGTGATGCCGAGCATCGACCGGGTCGGGCGCTATTTCCCGCTGGCGGTGGTGGCCTTGCTGGATCACGACACCAATCCTGCCTCCCTGGTGGGCGGGCCGGACACCTGGTTCGAACACGCTGAAGAGCTGTTGCTCAGCACCCTGGATGCCGGCGCCTCGTTCGAAAGCTTCAATGCTGGCCTCGACAGCCTGGGCGTGCCGGCAAGCACATTGCGCGCGGTGGACAGTCGTTTCGCCGGCCTGCAACGCGTGGCGGCCAGCGAGCCCGAGCAGCGCATGAATGCGCTCGCCGAACAGGCCTGCGACGGTGCGAGCCTGTGGTGGGGCCGTGGTTCGCAGACGATTTCCCCTGGTTTATTGCGGTGTCAGGGCCTGCCTGCCACCGGCGATTTTGCGCAGTTTTTGCTCGGACAAGAAGGTGTGGTGTAGATGGGGTCGACGTACAAATCCGCGAGCAAAAGCCATGTGGGCATGGTCCGCCAGGTCAACGAAGACGCGTGCCTGGACCTGCCGGAGAATCGCCTGTGGGTGGTCGCCGATGGCATGGGCGGGCATGCGGCGGGGGACTACGTCAGCAGCCTGATCGTCGACAGCCTGCGCAGTCTCCCTGTGGGGCGTTCCCTCGACGAATACTCGGCGGCGCTGCGCAATGACCTGATCCGCATCAACGCGGCCGTGCGTGAAGAAACTGCCAACCGTGGCGTGACGATGATGGGCAGCACCGTGGTCGTGCTGGCCGCGCGCGGCTTGCGCGGCGTATGCCTGTGGGCGGGCGACAGTCGCCTGTACCGCCTGCGCGACGGCGTGCTCGAAGGCATCTCCCGCGACCACAGCTACGTCCAGGACCTGCAAGACAGCGGCCTGCTCAGCGAAGCCGACGCCCGTGTGCACCCGCGCGCCAACATTGTCACCCGCGCGATTGGCGTGGAAGCCCAGTTGGAGCTGGCGGTAATCGACCTGCTGATCGCACCTGGCGACAGCTACCTGTTGTGCAGCGACGGCCTGAACAAAACCGTCGAAGACCATGAAATCCGCGAAGTGCTCAGCCACGACGCGCCGGATGAAATCGTGCGCAGCCTGGTGCACCTGGGGCTTAACCGCGGTGCGCCGGACAACATCACCGCTATCGTCGTGAAGGTATCGGCATGAACATCCTGATTCCCGGCTATGACATCGAAGGCGAAATCGGCGAAGGCGCCATGGCCAGCGTGTACCTGGCGACCCAGCGTTCGCTGGAGCGCAAGGTCGCATTGAAGGTGATGGCGGCGGCACTGGCGGCCGACCCGAGCTTCTGCGAACGCTTCCTGCGCGAGGGCAAGACCCTGGCGCGTTTGTCGCACCCGCACACAGTGACCATCCATGACATCGGCAATGTCGGTGAGCTGTATTACATGGCCATGGAATACCTGCCCAACGGCACGCTGAAAGAGCGCATCGCCGCTGGCCTGACGCCGGAGCAGGGCGTGACGCTGATTCGCCAGATCGCCTCGGCACTTGGCTATGCGCATGCCCAGGGCCTGGTGCACCGCGACGTCAAGCCGGCGAACATTCTGTTTCGCGCCGATGGCACGGCGGTACTGTCGGACTTCGGCATCGCCAAGTCCCTGGACGACCGCACCCAGTTCACCCAGGCCGGGTTTGCCGTGGGCACGCCGAGCTACATGAGTCCGGAGCAGGCGCGGGGCCAGGAGATCGATGGCCGCGCCGACCTGTATGCGTTGGGCGTGGTGTTGTACGAAATCCTCGTCGGCAAGCTGCCGTACAACGGCACCGATGCGCTGTCCACGGCGCTGGCGCACCTGACCGAGCCTTTGCCGGAGCTGCCGGTGCACCACGGGCGTTATCAGGACGTGCTGCGCAAGCTGTTGGCCAAGGACCCGGCGGAGCGTTTCCCGGATGCGGCGGCGTTGCTGGCAGCGCTGGACAACCTGCCAGCGGAGTCGTTGGAAGCTACCCTGGTGCGGCCGTTGCCGATCCCGCTGAGCTTCGACCTGGCGGGCATGACGCCGGTCACCATCGACATCCCGACCGATAAACCCCAGCCGCAGCCGGTGCGTCAGCCGGTGGTAACGCCGACCCAGCACAACGCCGTGTCCGAGCAGCGCCGTGGGCCGGTGTTGGCATTGGCCGCCGTGGCCGTGGCGGTCGCGTTGGCCATTGGTGGCGCGAGCTACTGGTGGCTGAGTGGCAACGATGAGCCCGCCAAGCCGCCGGCTGCCGTGCTGCCCAAGGCGCCGCCGGCCGAGGCGACACCGGCAGTGGCCGAGGTGGACGGCGGTCAGCGCCCGCTGCTGATGGCCGGCAAGAAGACCTTGTTCCAGCGCGTGCTCAGCAAGCCGGGCGCCAAGCTCTCGCATGATGCCGGTGGCGCGCCAGGCGAAGGACTGCCGGCGTTTTCCGTGCTCTACGTTTATCAGCGCAAGGACGTTGATGGCAGCCCGTGGGTCCGCGTCGGCGCCGCCACCGATGGCCGCAGCGATGGCTGGTTGCCGGCCGCGCAAGTCAGTGACTGGAAGCAGAGCCTGGTGCTCAAGTTCACCGAGCGCTCGGGCCGGGCGCCGGTGATGTTCCTGCGCCAGTCCAGCGAAGTCGAGAAACTGCTGGCCGACCCCGCCGCCGCCAAGGGCGTGTTGGCCAAGGCGCAGAAAAACAGCGACGACAACGGCCAGGTGCTGGCCCTTGAACCGACCGCCAGTGCAGTGCCGCAGAACCAGTTCTACCTGCTGCCGATCTTCGATTCCAAAGAGAGTTTCGACGAAAACGGCCAGCCGGTGCAGTTGCTCAACGTGGCCTCCATCGACCCCGGCACCGCCGCCGCAAAACCCGCCAAACCGGCCACGCCGGTGCTGAATGCCAACGCGGATGCTTTCCGTACCGCCGTGGTGCTGGTGGTCGATACCACCGTGTCCATGCAGCCCTATATCGACCAGATCCGCGATGTGGTGCACGAGCTGCAAACCCGCATCGCCGAGCGTGGCGAGTTGGACAGTGTCAGCTTCGGCATGGTCGGTTTTCGCAGCAGCATCAAGAAAACCCCTGGCCTGGAATACGTGGCCAAGACCCTGATCACCCTCGACCAGGGCCGCGAACCGCAGCGTTTTCTCGACATGGCGCGCCAGGTCAAGGCGTCCACCGTGTCCAGCCACTCGTTCAACGAGGACGCGTTCGCCGGCGTGATGCAGGCCGTGGACGGCATGGACTGGTCCGGCTATGGCGGTCGCATCATCCTGCTGGTGACCGATGCCGGCGCACTGCGCAAGAACGACCCTTTTGCGGCCACCCAGATGAACGAAGCCGAAGTGCGCCAGGCCGCGCTGGGCAAGCAGATCAAGATCTACGCGCTGCACTTGCGCACCGACGCCGGCAAGAAAACCCACGCCGGCGCCGAGAGCCAGTACCGCATCCTCACGGCCGACGCCAACCCGCAGATCGCCGATCTGTACACGGCGGTGCCGGGTGGCGATGTGCGCAAGTTAGGTGAGCGAGTCGACGAGATCGGCACGGTGTTCGCCAACCTTGTCCATCAGGTGCGCAGCAATACGCCGCAGCCGGTGCCGCAGTTGAGCAGTGCGCCGAGCCTGGCGGACAAATCGGCGGCGGTCGGCTACGCGATGCACATGGATTTCCTCGGGCGCAAAACCGCGAGCCAGGCGCCGCAGCTGGTCAGCGCCTGGACCGCCGACCGCGACCTGACCAACCCGGCGCTGCCGGCGTTCCAGGTGTGTGTGATGCTGACCAAGCTGCAGCTCAATGACTTGCAGCAGTCGCTGAAACTGATTGTCGACGCGGCGCGCAAGACCCAGACCTCGCCCAAGGATTTTTTCCAGGAAATTGCCAGCGCCTCGGCTTATATGAGCCGCGACCCGCAAGCCCTGCGCAAGGGCGGCAACCTGGCCGACGGCGGCATTCTCGGCGAATACCTGGAAGGCCTGCCGTACCGCAGCAAGTCGCTGAACATGACCCAGGACTTGTGGTTGTCGTTGAGCGTGGCCGAGCAGGAAGACTTTATCGACGAGCTGGACTCGAAAATCCGTCTCTACGAAACCTTCCACAATGACGTGGCCAACTGGGTCCGTTTCGGCGATGCCGAGCCGGGCGATGCGTTGTACCGCGTGCCGCTGTCGACGCTGCCTTGATGCTGAACCTGAGCGCGGTGCACAAAAGCCGAGGTGTCGGTAGCCAGCGTTACAGCCTGGTGATTCCGGCGCTGGCGCTGCGTGCCGGTGAGCAAATGGCAATCGTCGGTCCGAGCGGCTGTGGCAAAAGCACCTTGCTGGATTTGCTCGCGTTGGTATTGGCGCCGGATCAAGTCGGTCAGTTTGACTTCCATCAGCAGGATATTGCCGGGTTGTGGCGCGCCGATCAGCAATCCACCCTGGCCGAGCTGCGCAGCAGGCACCTGGGTTATGTGCTGCAAACCGGCGGGCTGCTGGGGTTTCTGGATGTGCGCAGCAATATCGCGCTGTCGCGGCAACTGCTGGGCCTGAAGGATGACGGCAGCGTGGCGCGCCTGGCCGCGCAGTTGGAAATCAGTGATCAGTTGATGAAGAAGCCGGCAGCGCTGTCGGTGGGGCAACGCCAGCGTGTGAGCTGCGCCCGCGCGCTGGCCCATGCGCCGCAGCTGGTGCTGGCGGACGAGCCGACTGCCTCGCTTGACCCGCTGAACGCCGAGCGCGTGATGCACGCGCTGCTGGCCCAGGCTCGCGAGCATCGCGCCGCCTGCGTGATTGCCACCCATGACGAGGCCCTGGCGCGTGCCAGCGGCTTGCAGGTGCGGCGCATCAGTTGTCGTCGCGACACCGACGGTGGTGTCACCGCGACGCTCGGGGAGGCGAGCTGATGCGCATCCCTCTGGTGGTCTCCCTGGCTTGGCAGGATTACCGCAACGACGCGTGGCTGTCGGCCTGCTCGGTGCTGGCACTGGTCGCCGTGATCGCGCCGTTGCTGGTGTTATTCGGCCTGAAATTTGGACTGGTTAGCAGTTTGACCGAACGTTTGGAGACCGACCCCGCGACCCGTGAAATTATTCCGTTGGGCGGTGGTCGATTCAGCAGCGCATTTGTCGAGCAACTGGGCCGGCGCCCGGATGTGGCGTTTGCACTGCCACGTACACGGCAGATTGCAGCCACCGCGCAAGTGGGCACGCTGACCCTGGAAATGCTGCCGACAGCATCGGGCGATCCGTTGCTGGCGGGCGTGCCGATGCCGCGCGGGCTGGATCAGATCGTGCTGAGCCACACCGCCGCCGAAAAGCTCGCGGCGCGGCCAGGCGATTGGCTGGAAACCAGCTTTGCACGGCAAGTGGCGGGGCGCGTCGAGGCCCGGCGCACACGTCTGCAGGTGCTGGCGGTAGTGCCGCTGGAAGCCTTTGCACGCGACGGGTTGTTTGCTGATTTGAGTTTGCTGGAAGCGGCCGAGGATTACCGCGATGGCCGCGCCGTACCGGCATTGGGTTGGGACGGTGAAGCCGTGGGTATGAGCGAGCAGCGCGTGTACCCGGCGTTTCGCTTGTATGCGCGCAGCCTGGTCGACGTGGAGCCGCTGCGGGTGTATTTCGCCGGGCAGAACCTGCTGGTGTCGACCCAGGCGCACACCATCGCCCAGGTGCAGTCGTTGAGCCGCAACCTGTCGATTGTGTTCTGGATCATCGCCGGGTTGGCGTTGGCGGGGGCGTTCGCGGCGATCTTCGCCGGGGCGTTGGCTGCGGTGGCGCGCAAGCGTCGGGAATTGTCGGTGTTGCGCCTGCTGGGCTTTTCCACCGGCGCGCTGTTGCTGTTTGTGGTGATGCAGGCGCTGTACAGCGCAGGTGTTGCCGCCGTGCTGAGTGCCGGGCTGTATGCACTGGCCGAGGCGGGGTTGAATCAATTATTCGTGCAGGTGCCGGGCGAACACGCCAGCCACCTGCTGGCGCGTCATTACGCCCTGGCCCTGGTTGCAGTCCTTGGCGTCAGCGCCGTGGCGGCGGCCTGTGGCGGTTGGCGAGTGGCGCGTATCCAGGCTTCTGAAGGAATCAGAGATGTATAAGTTACTGGGCGCCTGTGTGGCGCTGAGCCTGGCCTCGATGGCCTGGGCCGATGAGGCAAGCGACAAGCTCGACAACCCCAAGCCGTTGCCCGGCGACGTCAGCCTGCCGCTGCCGTGCGAAGGCAATATGCTGTTTCGCTACGCCTACGTCCTGGCCCAGGGCACCCTGGACGATCGCGAGATCAGCCTCGGCTATCCCTTTGCCGAAGGTGAGGCCGGCTACCAGCAGTCGTTTATTTCCGGTTACCGCCGCGACTTCATCAACGGCCAGTTCACCCTCAAGGACCTGCCGAAGGAGTGGAACAAAGTCATCGCGCCACTGATGCCGAAGACCGACGCCAAGACCCCGCTCAAGCCCATGCTCTACTTCATCGGCAAGTACGAAGTGACTGCCCGCCAGTACGCCCAGGTGATGTCCCAGGCGCAGTCGCTGGCCAGCGGCGAGCCGGCGCCGGCCTGCGATGTTCCCAGCGGCATGGCCGGGCGTTTGCCCAAGGTCAAGCTCTCGCGCTTTGAGGCCGAGCGCTTCTCGGCGGTGTACAGCGCCTGGTTGATGAAATACCACCGCGACTTGCTGCCGGTCAGCGGGCGCGGTTCGTCGGCGGATGACGGCGGCCTGGGGTTTGTGCGCCTGCCCACCGAAGTGGAATGGGAATTCGCCGCGCGCGGCGGCCACGCGGTGAGCCGCCAGGACCTGGAAGGGCGCCTGTTCCCGCGCCGCACTGACGGCAGTGACAGCGACGGCCCGCTAGGTGATTACGCAGTCTTCAACCAGGTCGCCGGTGGCACCGGGCAGGCGGCGCGGTTGATGCCCATCGGCACCAAATTGCCCAACCCGATCGGTATGTTCGATGTGATCGGCAACGCCGCGGAAATGGTCCAGGAGTCTTTCCAACTGGTGCACGCCGGGCGTCGCCAGGGCACCTACGGCGGCTTCGTGGTCAAGGGCGGCAACTACCTGGAAGGTGAGGGCACGCTGTTTACCGGCATGCGTCGCGAATACCCGCTGTTCGCTGCCGATGGCACCGAGCAGAGCAACGAAACCACCGGCTTCCGCGTGGCGATGGGGGCCTTGTCGGCGCCGCGCTCGCGCTACAAGGAATTGTTCGCGCAGTGGCAGAAAGAAGGTCGACTGGCCGCGCTGACCGACGCCATCGACGATGCCCAGGACCCGACCAAGCGCCTGGACAGCATCATCGCCGCCAGCGCCGACCCCAAGCTGCAGGCCGAGCTGGGGCTGGTCAACGAAGAGCTCAAGCGCAATGTCTCGCTGATCGCCCAGCAACGCGAAGAGGCAGCGGGCAACCTGATCCAGTCGGCCGCGTTGGTGGCCGAGACCATCAGTAACTACAACATCCGCCTGGCCAACCTGCAGAAGAGTCGCCAGCAGGCCCTGGACAACAAGGACGAGGCCAGCGCGCAGTTGTTCGCCACCGCCATCGACAACGGACGCAGCGCCCTCGACGGCGCGGTGGCGATCTACATCGACAACCTGGCCACCGGCACGCGCTACACCGATGCGGTGATCCAGGCGCAGTTTCAACGAATCAAGGAAGAGTTGGATCGCAAACCCGTGCTCGGCAAGAGCCTGGTGACGCGCGCAACACTGTTCGTCCGCCATGTCGGCAACTACCGCAAGCAACAGCGGGCCGACCCGGCGACGATCTTGAAGGAATTGCTCGCAGCGAGCGGTCAGCGGTCTTGATCGTTGGCTGTATGGCGAGCTTGGAAGGGACTCAGGCGGCGGTGGGCCGTGCTGGGCAAGTCAAACTTAAAAGAGAACACATCTATGCTTTTTTCCCGTAAGGCGGTTTCCAAGCGTCACTTGCTGCTGATCGCGGCCGGTTTCAGTACCGTGCTGACTGGCTGCGCCACGTCGCCGGCGTCCAAGGTCGCGTCGAGCACCAAGGTCGAGTACTACCCCAACTGCTACGAGCCGGTGCAGCACCTGCGCGCCACCGATTCGGACATGACCAAGTCGGTCGTCACCGGTGCCGCCCTCGGCGCGGCCGGCGGTGCACTGCTTGGCGCCTTGACCGGCGACTCCGACAAGCGCGGCCGCAACGCGGCGATCGGCGCAGCGGGCGGCGCCCTGGCCGGCGGCGCGGCGGGTTACTACACCGAGCGTCAGAAGCAGATCACCGATGACAACCAGCGCATCGCGTCGTACTCCACCGACTTCAACAAAAGCGCTTCCGACATCGACCGCAGCACCGCCTACGCCAAGGCGTCCCAGCAGTGCTACCAGAGCGCGTTCACCAAGCTGGTGGCCGACCGCAAGGCCAAGACCGTCAATGACACCGAAGGCCGCAAGCGCCTGGCAGAAATCGTCGCGGGCCTGAAGGAGTCCAATGACCTGATCGTCGCGGTCAACGGCAAAGCCAGCGAAGACCTGAACAACTACACCCAGGCCTACGAGCAAGACCTGCAGCAGGTAGGCGTGCAGCGCGCCGACGTGGTCACCGTGGCCACCGCCGACACCACGCCGCCCGTGGCCCCGGCCAAAGGCAAGAAAGCCGTGAAGCCAGCGAAGAAGCCTGCGCTGCCAGTGGTGCCTAAAGAAGCGGTAACCACCGAGAAGAGCATCCAGACCGTGCAGGCCAAGCAAGCTGAAAGCAAGCAGGTCGCCAGCGCCGGCAAGGCGCAGATCGAAGGCACCTGCCGCGATCCAAACCTGGCCGACTGGGCGCCGGTGCCTTGCCCTAACGTTTAAGCAACATGTTGCTATAAGCGTTAAACGCCAGCCGATCTCCGTCTAAAGCGCGAGATCGGTGGCGTTCCTCGATCAAATCGTTACACTGCTGCGGCCACTCAATAATTACACCGAGGCCGTGTGCATGAAATTTCGTCTTCTGCTGTGGGTGCTGGGCCTGCTGATGGGCAAAGCCAGCCGCACCAATCCTGCCTTCCAGCAACAGCTGGGTGACAAAGACCTGGCGTTCCAGTTGCAGACACTGGACGGCAAGGTTGCCCGTCACTTCGTCGTCAAAGACCAGCGCATTACCAGCCACTCGGGTGTTCACCCGACGCCGGCGTTTGCCATCGCGTTCAAGGATGCCGCCTATGGCTTCGCCACGATGCAGGCGAAGAACAAGCAACTGGCGTTCATGACGGGGATTCAGGACAAGTCGATCCAGATCAAGGGCAACCCGGCGCTGGTGATCTGGTTCCAGGGGCTGACCAAGTATTTGAAGCCGAAGAAAAAGAAGAAAACCTGAAACCGCCTTTTTTTGGCAGGCGATCCTCTTTGTGGCGAGCGGGCTTGCCCCGCGTTGGGCTGCGCAGCAGCCCCCTGTTCAGGCCACCGCGTCATTTCATCAAGAGTGGGACGTCAGGTTTTAGGCCCGCTTCGTGGCCCGACGCGGGACAAGCCCGCTCGCCACAATTGCGCTTGAGGGTTAGGCCTGGCTGAACTGCGAAGCCAGCTCACGCAACAGCACCTCGGCATCCAGTACCTTGCCTACAACTTCTTCAGCCTTGTCGCGCGTCAGTCCCAGGCGCTCAAGCAGCGCGTCCGGAATCGCCTCGTCCGGCCCGGAGCCGATCCCACGGCTGCGCAGCAGGCGCACGGCCAGGCACACCAGGTTCGGGTACTCGGCGTATTGGCCGTCGTAGGTCGGGTCGTGCTGGAAGCGCAGGGCGGTGGACAGTTCGTCCGGCATGTCCCAGTAGCGCATCAACCAGGCGCCGATCTGCTCGCGGCTGATGCCCAGCAAGTGCTGTTCGACATAGCTGTGGCACAGGTGCGGGTTGACCTCCAGGTGCCGGCAGATCAGCGAAAAGTGCGGCGGGAACACGTGGGCCAGCAACAGGTAGCCGAAGTTGTGCAGCAAGCCGGCCAGGTAGGTCAGGCCGGCTTCCGGGCGCTGGGCGCGCGGCATGGCGCGGGTCAGGCCTTCGATCACGGCGGCGGTGTAGATCGACTGGTGCCAGTACGGCGTCGACTGGTGCGGGTGGTCCTTGGGCAGGCTCAGGGTCTTGCCCAGGGCCAGGCCCAGCGCGAGGTTGATCACCAGGTCAAAGCCCAGCACGCGCACGATGGCGTCTTCCACCGAACGGATCTTGCCCGGCGACGCGTAGTACGGCGATGCGGCCCAGCTCACTACCTGCGCGGCCAAGGCCGGGTCGGTCTCCACCACACCGGTGATGTCGTCGATGGTGGCGTTGGGGTCGACCCGCAGCTTGATGATTTTCTGCGCGGTATCGGCCAGCGGTGGAATCTCGATGGTCGCTTCCAGGCGCTGCTGGATCCGGCGGGCAGTGAATGCCTGCATCGCCTGGGTGATTTCCTCGCGGTCATCATTGGGACGATCGAGGTTGGGGCGAATATTACTCAGCGGCTCGCCGAAGTGGCCGGCGCTGGCCTTGGTGAGCATCGTCTTGAATGCGTCGCTGGTGATTTCCAGCAGCAGCCCGGCTTCGCCCGAATGCACCAGCAGGCTCGGCTCGTCGAGCAGGCTGCCTTCATACAGGCACGGCGAACTGGTGAGTGGCGGCAGGCCCGGCAGCAGGCTCAGGTCATGCTTGCCCAGCATGCGTTCAACGCGGTCCGGCGACACGGCGGTGAGGCGGCGCCCGGTGAGTTCGGCGAGGCGGTTGAGATCGAGCAACTGGTTCTGCGGGAACAGCACCATCAGTGCGCCCACCGCATCTTCCAGCAGCACGGCCTGGACCTTTCGCGCAGGATTCAGGCCCGGTTGGTCGGCAACTTCCGTGTAGCTGACGGCGAGCTTAGCGAGCAGAGCCCGAATGACCGGCGGGGCGGTCAGTGGGGCTGTGGCGAGGGCAACTTCTGACATGGCCTGATCCAATTTCCTACAGTCACCGAAGTATAACCAGCTTGATACATATGTTGGTCGACTAACTGCGGTTTGTGACGCGGTTAGCGAAGGGGCCGGGCGTTCTGGCGCTATCGCCGGCAGGGAGGGTCAGACCTGGCCGTATTGTTGGCCGTGGCGCAACCAGCGATCCAGCAGCGGGCTGACGTGGTCCGGCCAGCGCTCGAGCAGCGCCTGCGCGGCATCGCGTACGGCGGGCAGCAGGTCGGCGTCGCGCATCAGATCGGCGACCTTGAATTGCAGCAGGCCGGTCTGGCGCGTGCCGAGCATTTCGCCGGGGCCGCGCAGTTCGAGGTCTTTCTCGGCGATGACAAAACCGTCGTTGGTTTCACGCATGATGCCCAGGCGCTGACGGCCGATCTGCGACAGCGGTGGGTGGTAGAGCAGCACGCAGTGGCTGGCCGCGCTGCCCCGGCCGACGCGGCCGCGCAATTGGTGCAGCTGCGCCAGGCCCAGGCGTTCGGGGTTTTCGATGATCATCAGGCTGGCATTGGGCACGTCCACGCCGACTTCAATGACGGTCGTGGCGACCAACAGTTGCAGGTTGCCAGCCTTGAACTCGGCCATCACCGCGGCCTTTTCCACGGGTTTCATGCGGCCGTGGATCAGCCCGACCTTGAGTTCGCCCAAGGCGCTGGTGAGGTCTTCATAGGTGGTTTCGGCGGCCTGGCAGGTCAGCTCCTCGGACTCCTCGATCAGCGTGCACACCCAATAGGCCTGGCGGCCCTCGGCGCAGGCTCCACGCACGCGCTCGATGACTTCGACGCGGCGGGTGTCGGTGACCAGCACGGTGTTGACCGGGGTACGGCCGGGGGGCAGTTCGTCGAGGATCGACGTGTCGAGGTCGGCGTAAGCGCTCATGGCCAGGGTGCGCGGGATCGGGGTGGCAGTCATGATCAACTGGTGTGGGCTCATGCGTCCGCCCACGCCTTTCTGGCGCAGCGCCAGGCGCTGTTGCACGCCAAAGCGGTGCTGTTCGTCGATGATCACCAAGGCCAGGTTCTTGAATCGCACTTCGTCCTGGAACAGCGCGTGCGTGCCCACCACCATGGGCGCGCCGCCGGCGATTTGCTCCAGCGCTGCTGCGCGGTTCTTGCCCTTGAGCTTGCCAGCCAGCCAGGCCACTTCCAGGCCCAGCGGTTCGAGCCAGCGCTTGAACGTGATGAAGTGCTGCTCGGCGAGAATCTCGGTGGGCGCCATCAGCGCCACTTGGTAGCCGGCCTCCAGGGCTTGCAGGGCCGCGAGGGCGGCGACCACGGTCTTGCCTGCGCCCACGTCGCCCTGGATCAGGCGCAGCATGGGTTCTTTCTGGCTCAGGTCGTAGGCGATTTCATTGCCGACGCGCTGCTGGGCACCGGTCGGCGCAAAGCCGAGGTTGGCCAGGTATTGCGCAGGCAGGCGCGTGGCCTTGGGCATAGCCGGCGCGCGCAACGAACGCATGCTTTCGCGCAGGCGCTGCTGGGACAGTTGGTGGGTCAGCAATTCTTCGAAAGCCAGGCGGTGCTGGGCCCAATGATGACCGAGGGCCAATTCGTCGACGTCGGCGTCGGCCGGCGGGTGATGCAGGTAGCGAATCGCATCGTCCAGCGGCGCCAGTTGGTAGTCGCGGGCCAGCTCCAGGGGCAGCCAGTCGGGCAGGCTCTTGGGGCCGAGCAGGGTCAGGGTTTGCATGCACAGCTGGCGCAGGCGCTGTTGGGTCAGGCCTTCGGTCAGCGGGTAGATCGGGGTGAGCGTGGTGTCCACCGGCGGCGGCTCGTCGCCGGTGATGGCGCGGTATTCCGGGTGGTAGATCTCCAGGCCGGACGCGCCGGGGCGAGCTTCACCGTAGCAGCGCACGCGGGTCCCGCGCTTGAGGCCTTCTTTCTGGGCGTTGCTGAAATGGTAGAAGCGCAGGCTCAAGCCGCCGGTGCCGTCCTGCAGGCGCACGACCAGACTGCGGCGCTTGCCCATCACCACGTCGGCGCCGCTGACGGTGCCTTCGACCACTGCATCCTGCCCTGGGCGCAAATGGCCAATCGGCACCACGCGGGTACGATCCTGGTAACGCAGGGGCAGGTGGAACAGCACGTCCTGGAGGTTTTCCAGGCCGACCTTGGCCAGCTTTTCAGCCATGGCCTCACCGACACCCTTGAGTGCCGTCACCGACACCTGCGACAGCTCAGTCATACCGTTAATCAGCTCGCAGCAGGCGGCTTGGCCACCGAGCACAGGCGGATCGAGTCCGCGAGGATCTCAATGGCCTTGGGCCGCGGGAAACTCGCGCGCCAGGCGATCGCCACGGTACGAAACGGCACCGGTGGCGTCAGTGGGCGTACTTCGATCACGCCGGGGGCGTAGTGATGGCTGTCCACCGCCGACAGCGGCAGGATCGAAATGCCCAGGCCGGAGGCGACCATGTGGCGGATGGTTTCCAGGGAGCTGGATTCCACGGTGGTGTGCTTGGCGCCGTCGTTGCCTTTGGTCAGGGTCGGGCAGGCTTCCAGGACCTGGTCGCGGAAGCAGTGACCTTCGCCGAGCAGCAGCAGGCTCTTGTCGTTGAGCAGGCCGGCGTCGATGGTGTCTTTTTTCGTCCACGGGTGGGAGGCCGGCATCAGCACGTAGAACGGCTCGTCGTAGAGCGGCAGGGTCAACACATCCGCTTCATTGAACGGCAGGGCGATGATGATCGCGTCCAGTTCACCGTTGCGCAGCTTGTCGCGCAGGATGTGGGTGAAGTTTTCTTCGATATACAGCGGCATCTGCGGCGCGACGCGATGCAGTTGCGGGATCAGGTGCGGGAACAGGTACGGGCCGACCGTGTAGATGGCGCCGACTTTCAGCGGTGCGGTCAGCTGGTTCTTGCCGGCCTGGGCCAGTTCGCGAATGCTTTGCGCTTGCTCCAGCACCTTCTGGGCCTGGGCCACGATACCTTCGCCCACCGGGGTGAGGCGCACGGCGCTCTTGCTGCGCTCGAAAATCAGCACACCGAGTTCGTCTTCAAGCTTTTTCACGCCCACCGACAGCGTCGGCTGGCTGACGTGGCAACGCTCGGCCGCATGGCCGAAGTGCTGCTCTTGGGCGAGGGTAACGATGTAGCGTAATTCTGTAAGAGTCATAGCGGGCGTCCATGAGGTTGCGAGCCAAGCATACCGGCTGCAATCGATAGACGCACGTTATCAGAACTTTGGTGGGGATTGAGCGGGGAGTGTGGCGGATTTTGCTGAAGCGACAAAAACAATCTGGGCTTGCCTGCGATGCACACACCTCGGTCTATCCGTTGCACCGAGGTGATGCTATCGCAGGCAAGCCAGCGCCCCCACAAGTCGACTCCCGCAATCCTTAGCGGCGGCGTTTCTCGATGTTGTACACGAACGGTGCAACGATCTCGATGCTGCCGCCCTTGAGCATGTCGGCCGGAGGCTTGGGCAGCGGCTGGGCACGACGGATCATGTCCAGGGTGGCGCGGTCCAGGTCGGCGTTGCCGGAGCGGCCCACCAACTCGTAGGACAGCACATTGCCGTCGGCGTCGACCACAAAGCGCAAGCGGTTCAGGCCTTCCTTGCCACGCGCCTGGGCACCTGGCGGGTACTTCTTGTACTTCTGCAAGTGAGCCAGCAGGGTGCCTTCCCAGGACGCCTTGGCCGCGACTTGCTGCGGCGACGGGCCTGGAACCGGCTGGGCCGATTTTTCAGCCGGCGCGTTGGTCGGCGGAGCGTCGCTCGGCGGCTCTTCGGACGGTTTCTCCTTGGGCGGCTCGGGCTTTTTCTCCACCGGCTTGGGCGGTTGTGGCTTGGGCTTGGGCTTGACCGGCTTGGGCACCTGGATCGTCGGCTTGGGTGCCTCGGCCAGTTTCGGCAGCGGCAGCTCTTCCACCGGCGCCGGTGGTTGTGGCGGCGTTACGACTTTGGGCGGAGCCGGCGGCGGCGGTGCAGGCATCGGTGCCAGGTCGATGACCATGGCGGCCGGTGGCAGCTGCACCGTATGCGGCGCCGACCAGTGGAGCGCGATGGCAATCGCGACGGCATGCACGCCCAGCACGACGGCGAGGCTGGTGCCATAACGCGTCAGTTTGTGGCGCGTCGTGATCATTTTTTGGCTGCCGTCTCGAGTCCGACCAGGCCCACCTTGAGGTAGCCGGCTGCCCGCAGGGCATCCATCACGCTCATCAGGTCGCCGTAGTCCACGCCCTTGTCAGCCTGGAAGAAGATCGTCGTGTCTTTCTTTCCTTGGGTCTTGGCGTCGAGCACCGGCCCCAGGGTTTCAGCCTTGACTTCTTCTTCGCCCAGGAACAGGCGTTGGTCCGCCTTGACGCTGAGGAAGATCGGTTTCTCTGGCCGCGGCGCCGGCTTGGCGCTGGAGGCGGGCAGGTCAACCTTGATGTCCACGGTCGCCAGCGGTGCCGCCACCATGAAGATGATCAGCAGCACCAGCATCACGTCGATAAATGGCGTGACGTTGATTTCGTGGTTCTCGACGAGTTCGTCGTCGCCTTGATTCAAATGCAGGCCCATGGCCGATTACCCCACTTTCACCATGTGCGGTTGCGAGCTGCGCTCGGTAGGCAGGTGATCGAGGTCGCGGCTGACCAGCAGCAAGACTTCTGCCGACGCGTCCGAGACCTGGGCCTTGTAGCCGGCGATCGAACGGGCGAAGACGTTGTAGATCACCACCGCAGGAATTGCCGCAACCAGGCCCAGGGCGGTTGCCAGCAGGGCTTCGGCGATGCCCGGGGCAACGACGGCGAGGTTGGTGGTCTGGGTTTTGGCGATGCCGATGAAGCTGTTCATGATGCCCCATACGGTACCGAACAGGCCGACGAAAGGCGCGGTGGAACCGATGGTCGCCAGCACGCCGGTGCCGCTGCTCATGTTACGACCGCAGGCGGCTACCAGGCGCTCCAGGCGGAAGGCCACGCGTTCCTTGATACCTTCTTTTTCGCGGGTGTTGGCCGACAGGCGCATTTCTTCCAGCGCGTCGTGCACCAGGGTGTTGGCCAGGGTGCCCTTCTTGGTTGCCGTCTCGCTGGCTTCCTTGAGGGTGGTGGCTTTTTTCAGGTGGACGATCTCGGTGCGCAGGCGACGCTTGGCGCCCAGCAGCTCAAAGCCCTTGGCGATCCAGATGGTCCAGGTGATGATCGAGGCGATGGCCAGGCCGATCATCACGGCTTTCACCACCACGTCAGCGTTCTGGTACATGCCCCACGGCGACAGGTCGTGGGCCATGCCCAGGGTGTTGTCTTCTTCCAGGACCACACCGGTATCGTCAGCGGGAGCGGCTGGGTCTGCAGCCTGGGCCGGGTCGGTGGCGGCTGGCGCAACGGCTGGAGCAGCCGTGCTGTGCTCGGCTGCCGGGGCCGCGGCGGGTGCGGTGGCGTCAGCAAATGCGGCGGTCGGTGCCAGCAGTACGCTGAACAGCAGCGCAGCAATCGCGCGCCAGGCGCGGGATGGGCTGTGAAGCTTGGTTGGCGAAGCGGGGTTTGTATTACGTGTCATGCTGGCCGGACCTGAGTAAAGAAAATGAGTTGAGCGTCCTTCCAGGCCTGGGGGCCGAGGACAAATGGGCGGTTATTATTGCAAGTAATTCTTGTTAACAGAAGTAATACAGTTACTTTATTTGTCCTTTTTGTGGCCGCCTGTCATGTGCGAAGGCTAACCTAGACCTTTCTGTACGGAGTTTTCTGATGTCTGCGCCTTCTGTTGTGATTGCCGGTTGTGGCGATGTGGGTAGTCGGCTGGCTAGCCAATTGCTTGCCTCGGAATGGGAGGTTTATGGCCTGCGACGTGATATTTCACGCCTGCCCGACGGGGTGATCGGCATCGCCGGCGACCTGTTCAAAAAGGATTGCCCTGACACCTGGCCGATCGGCGGGGTGGATTACCTGGTGTATTGCGCCGCCGCAACGGATCACGATGAGGCCGGCTATCGCGCAGCCTACGTACAAGGTTTGCAGCACGTGCTGGAGTGGCTGGGCGACTACGGCCAGGTGCCGAAACACCTGCTGTTTGTATCCAGCAGCAGCGTCTACGGGCAGCAGAACGGTGAGTGGGTCGACGAAACATCCGAGACCCAGGCGAAGGGCTATTCCGGCCAGGTAATGCTGGAGGCCGAGCAAGTCGCGCTCAACAGCGGTATCCCCGCCAGCATCGTGCGCCTTACCGGCATCTACGGCCCGGGCCGTGAGTGGCTGTTGAGCCAGGTCCGGCAGGGTTACCGCGTGGCGATCGACCCGCCTTTATATGGCAACCGGATTCACGCGGACGATGCCGCGGGCCTGCTGGCTTTTTTGCTGCGGCACGTGGAGCAGGGCGGTTCGCTGGACAAGGTCTACATCGGCGTCGACGACGCGCCTGCGCCATTGTCGGAAGTGGTGGGCTGGTTGCGTGAATACCTGGGCGTGACCGAGTGGGCCGCCGACGCCAGTGTGCGTCGTGCCGGCAGCAAGCAGTGCAGCAATGCCCGCGCCAAGGCGCTGGGCTGGAAGCCGACGTACCCAACCTATCGAGAAGGCTACGCGTCAATTCTCAAAGGCTGAAACACGGCCAGAGAATGTGGGAGCTGGCTTGCCTGCGATGACGGTGGCACATCCAGCAAATAGGGTGACTGGTAAACCGCTATCGCAGGCAAGCCAGCTCCCACATTGGAGGCCGCAGCGCCCCAGCCAATGCGCTGGGCTGGAAGCCAATTTACCCGATTTACCGAGAGGCTACGCGGCGATCCTCGAGGATTGAAACGCGGTGAAAATGTGGGAGCGGGCTTGCTCGCGAATGCGCAGTATCAGTCACTGAATATGTTTCTGATGCACCGCTTTCGCGAGCAAGCCCCGCTCCTAGATTCAGTTCAGCGCTCGGCCGCTTATTGCTTTTCCAGCAACCACTGGCGAGGGCCTGGGGTGAACGAGGGCACTTCGTCTGTCTGGGCGGTGTTGATAGCCTGGAAGATTTCCAGCTGCTTGCCCTTGCGCACGAAGATCCACGGGTTGCCCTGGCCGTTGAGCTGCAGCCAGATACTGTCGTAGCCGCCGCTCATGGAGGCGCAATCGCCCGCCAGGCACAGTGAGTACTGATCCACATTGGGCAGGCCCGCGACCTTGCCGTTGGCCTGGAACTGCACGATGGCGCCGTTGCCGAAGCCGTCCGTGATCTTCCAGTCGCCGCCCATGTAGGCCGCGTACAGTGCCCGCTCGAAGTTGGCGCCCAGGGGCGCACCCTCCGGGGCAGGGTCTTTGGCGCGGGCGAACAGCTGCTCGGGCTCGTTATCGTTGGCCACCTGCAGCAATTGCTTGCCTTTGCGCTTGAGCTCGGTCGCGGAGCTGCCGTAGAAGTCCACGCTCCAGGCACCGGATTTTTCGCCGAGCAACTTGCCCTCGGCGACTTCGAAACCGTTGTAGTAGCGCGCCTGCGAAGCCTTGGTGTTGATTTCCCACTCAAGGTTCGGGCCGTAGCTTTGCAGCGCTTCACGCAAAGGGCCGCCCTTGGACGCCGCGTCGATGGCGGCCTGGTTGATCCAGGTACCGCTCACATCCACATCGGCAGGGTTGCTGGCGCAGCCGCCGAGCAACAGGGCCAGCGTTGATAGGGCTACAAGCGCTTTGCGCATCATGAAATCCTTCTGAAACGAAGTCGGCGCAGCTGGGGAAGCTGCGCCGGGTGTTTTACTCGATGACCAGGATCGCGTCCATCTCAACCTGCGCACCCTTTGGCAGGGCGGCAACGCCAATGGCGGCGCGGGCTGGGTACGGCTGTTCGAAGTACTTGCCCATGATCTCGTTGACCTTGGCGAAGTGGCTCAGGTCGGTGAGGAAGATGTTCAGCTTGACGATGTCCTTGAACGAACCGCCAGCCGCTTCGGCCACCGACTTGAGGTTTTCGAAGACCTGTACAGTCTGTGCTTCGAAGCCTTCAACCAGTTCCATGGTCTTTGGGTCCAGCGGGATCTGGCCGGACATGTAGACGGTGTTGCCCGCCTTGATGGCCTGGGAGTAGGTGCCGATGGCGGCCGGGGCCTTGTCGCTGGTGATAACGGTCTTGGTCATGAGTGACTCCTTGTAAGAGGTGGGTTATGCACGCATACGGGTGATGCGGATCACACCGGTCAAGGCGCGCAGTTTCTTGATCACGCGGGCCAGGTGCACGCGGTCGTGCACGCTGACCACCAGTTGGACCACGCTGATGCGACCATCACGCTCGTCCATGCTGATTTTCTCGATATTGCCGTCGGCCGCGTTGACGCTGCTGGCCAGCAGGGCGATCAGGCCACGCTGGTGCTCCAGCTCTACCCGCAGCTCGACATTGAATTCGCCGGTGACATCCTTGGCCCAAGAGAGCTGGATGCATTTTTCCGGGTTGTGGCGGATTTCGCTGATATTGCGGCAGTTGTCCAGGTGCACCACCATGCCTTTGCCCGCCGACAGGTGGCCGACAATCGGGTCGCCCGGGATCGGCGTACAGCACTTGGCGTAGCTGAGCACCAGGCCCTCGGTGCCGCGAATCGCCAGTGGGCCTTCCGGGCTCGGTAGCTGTTCGCCTTCGCCGAGCAGGCGGCGGGCGACCACGTAGGCCATGCGGTTACCCAGGCCGATATCTTCCAGCAGGTCTTCGATGGTTTCCTGGCGATACTCATGCAGCATCGCTTGCACGCGTTCTGCAGGAATCTTGTCCAGGGCGCTGTCGAAACCGTTGAGCACTTTGTTCAGCAGGCGTTCGCCGAGGCTGATCGATTCGGAACGGCGTTGCAGTTTCAGGGCGTGGCGAATATGCGTACGCGCCTTGCCGGTGACCACGAAATTGAGCCAGGCCGGGTTCGGGCGAGCGCCTGGAGCGCTGACGATCTCGACCGTGGAGCCGCTTTGCAGCGGTTCGGACAGCGGCGCGAGACGACGATTGATCCGACAGGCAATGCAGCTGTTGCCCACGTCGGTATGCACCGCGTAGGCAAAGTCGACAGCCGTGGAGCCTTTGGGCAGCTCCATGATCCGGCCTTTTGGCGTGAACACGTAGACCTCGTCCGGGAACAGGTCGATCTTCACGCTTTCGATGAATTCCAGGGAGTTGCCAGCACGTTGCTGCATCTCCAGCACGCCCTTGACCCACTGGCGGGCGCGGGCATGCGTGCCTTTTGGCTGCTCGTCGCCGGTGGACTTGTACAGCCAATGGGCGGCAATACCGTTGTTGGCCATCTCTTCCATTTCGCGGGTGCGGATCTGGATCTCGATCGGCACCCCGTGCATACCGAACAGCGTGGTATGCAGCGACTGGTAGCCGTTGGCCTTGGGAATCGCGATGTAGTCCTTGAAGCGTCCCGGCAGGGGTTTGTACAAATTATGTACAGCGCCGAGCACGCGGTAGCAGGTGTCGACCTTGTCGACGATGATCCGGAACGCGTACACATCCATGATCTCGTTGAAGGCCCGGCGCTTGCCGCGCATCTTCTTGTAGATGCCATAGATGTGTTTCTGCCGGCCGCTGACTTCGCCCTCGATCTCATCGATCGCCAGGCAATGGCTCAGCGACTCTTCGATCTTGTTGACGATTTCCTTGCGGTTGCCCCGGGCGCGCTTGACCGCCTGGTAGATGCGCGCCGAGCGCATCGGATGCATGGCCTTGAAGCCGAGGTCTTCGAACTCGATACGAATGGCGTGCATGCCCAGCCGGTTGGCGATGGGCGCGTAGATTTCCAGGGTTTCCTTGGCGATGCGCCGGCGTTTTTCGCCGGACAGCACTTCCAGCGTGCGCATGTTGTGCAGCCGGTCGGCCAGCTTGACCAGGATCACCCGGATGTCCCGGGCCATGGCCATGGCCATCTTCTGGAAGTTTTCCGCCTGGGCTTCGGCCTTGGTCTCGAAGTTCATCTGGGTCAGTTTGCTGACCCCGTCGACCAGTTCGGCCACGGTTTCGCCAAATTGCGCGCTGAGCGCTTCCTTGGCAATGCCGGTGTCTTCGATCACGTCATGCAGCATCGCGGCCATCAGGCTCTGATGGTCCATGTGCATGTCGGCAAGAATATTTGCCACCGCAAGGGGATGGGTGACATACGCCTCGCCGCTGCGGCGGCGTTGGCCGTCGTGGGCTTGTTCGGCGTAGAAATACGCTCGGCGGACCAGGTTGACCTGGTCTGGGCCGAGGTAGGTCGATAAGCGATCGGCGAGGGCGTCTATGCTCGGCATAGGAATGACTCCTGCCGTTGGCTGTGACCCTGCGCCGTGCTACGTCGACCAGGCATAGGCTTAGACGGCCTCGTTGGACTCGTCCTCGAACGCTGCAAACAGCGGTTCGTCTTCAACGATTTCGGCGTTGGCGATGAACTCGTAGCTCATCAGGCCTTCAGCGATTTCACGCAGCGCTACAACGGTAGGCTTGTCGTTTTCCCACTGGACCAGGGGCTCTTTGCCGCCAGTGGCCAGTTGACGGGCACGCTTGGTAGAGAGCATGACCAGCTCAAAGCGGTTATCCACGTGTTCTAGGCAGTCTTCAACGGTTACGCGGGCCATGGTATTCCTCGGAGCGAATGCAAGATGCGCGCTGCCCGGTTGGGCGAGCGGACTAAACAGTTTAAAAAATCACCAGCGTTTAGGGAAGCGCTGATTTTTCCCGCGTCCTCGCAAAACCGCTACAAGTGCCAATGTAAAGCCCTTGCAGCGGTTTTGGGAAGAGCCAATCAGCCGAGCAGTTCAGCGAGTAATTTGCCGAAACGTTGCTGTTGACGCTTTTGCTGGAGCTGATTGGTGCGGAAAATCGCCTTCAAATCATCCAGCGCGTGGGCAAAATCGTCGTTGATGATCAGATAGTCGTAGTCGACGTAGTGGCTCATTTCGCTGACGGCTTCACGCATGCGGCCTTCGATGATCTCGTCGCTGTCCTGGCCACGGTTGGTCAGGCGCTGGTGCAAGGCCTCAAGCGACGGCGGCAGGATGAAGATCGAGCGCGCCTTGGGCATCAGTTGGCGCACTTGCTCGGCGCCCTGCCAGTCGATTTCCAGGATCAGGTCGTGGCCTTCATCCAGGGTCTGCTGCAGGTGGCTTTGCGAGGTGCCATAGAGGTTGCCGAACACTTCGGCGCGCTCGAGGAAGTCGCCGTGCTCGATCATCTTGACGAACTCGGTGCGCTCGACGAAGTGATAGTGCACGCCGTTCACTTCGCCCGGGCGCATGGCACGGGTGGTGTGGGAGACCGAAATGCGGATCTGCTCGTCGGCGTCGGTCAGGGCCTTGACCAGGCTGCTTTTGCCCGCGCCCGAGGGGGCGGAAATGATGTAGAGGGTGCCGGTGCTGTGGGTCATGGAGGTTGCCTTACTCAATATTCTGTACTTGTTCGCGCATCTGCTCGATCAACACCTTGAGGTTGACCGCTGCCTGTGTGCTGCGCGGATCGAATGCCTTGGAGCCCAGTGTATTGGCTTCGCGGTTGAGTTCCTGCATCAGGAAGTCCAGGCGCCGACCGGCGGCACCGCCGGACTTGAGGACGCGGCGCACTTCGAGGATGTGGGTGCTCAGGCGGTCCAGTTCTTCGGCGACGTCGCTTTTTTGTGCGAGCAGCACCATTTCCTGTTCCAGGCGAACCGGGTCCAGGTCTGCCTTCATGTCGGTGAAGCGGTCGAGGACCTTCTGGCGCTGGGTGGCGAGCATCTGTGGCACCAGTTCGCGCAGGGTCACCACGTCTGCTTCGATCGAGGTCAGGCGCTCGTTGATCAGGCGGGCCAGTTCGGCGCCTTCGCGTTCGCGGCCAGCCTTGAGCTCCTTCAGGCCCTGGTTGAACAGGGCAAGGGCTTCGGCATTGAGGGCTTGCGGATCGGTGGCGTCGGCCACCAGCACGCCAGGCCACGCCAGCACTTCCAGGGGGTTGAGCGCGGCCGGCTGCTTGATCAGGCTGGCGATGGTTTCGGCGGCGGCAACCAGTTGCGCAGCGCGCTCGCGGTCGACCTGCAGCGGCTTGCCGGTGGTTTCCTCGGTGAAGCGCAGGGTGCATTCCAGCTTGCCGCGGGAGATGCCCTGGCGCAGTGCTTCACGCACGGCCCCTTCGAGGTCGCGAAATGATTCGGGCAGGCGCAGGTGCGGTTCCAGGTAGCGGCTGTTGACCGAGCGCAGTTCCCAGCTCAGGGTGCCTTGTACGCCGGCTTTTTCGACGCGGGCGAAGGCGGTCATGCTGTGCACCATGGAGGTACCTCGCGATGCAGTCCCGCATAACGGGCTGGTGGATGGGTTGCAGCCGACCGGCTGCGAAGGCGCAGGAGTGTAGCGCAACGGCGTGGGAGGCCCCAAACGCTGGCGTTAACAAAGCATGACAAACCGCGCATTCGTAACCGAATTTTAAGAAGTGCCCCGAATCGGCTCGCGGCTCTATAATGCTCGGCAGTTTTTCGTCCTCAGTACAGGTATCCCCTATGAAACGTCCAAGTGGTCGCGCTGCCGATCAGCTCCGCTCGATCCGCATCACCCGCAACTACACCAAACACGCCGAGGGATCCGTACTGGTCGAGTTTGGCGATACCAAGGTGATCTGCACCGTCAGCGTCGAAAATGGCGTACCACGTTTCCTCAAGGGCCAGGGCCAGGGCTGGTTGACTGCCGAATACGGCATGCTGCCGCGCGCCACCGGCGAGCGTAACCAGCGTGAAGCCAGCCGTGGCAAGCAAGGCGGGCGTACCCTGGAAATCCAGCGCCTGATCGGTCGTTCGCTGCGCGCCGCCCTGGACATGTCCAAGCTGGGCGACGTGACCCTGTACGTCGATTGCGACGTGATCCAGGCCGACGGCGGTACCCGTACCGCGTCCATCACCGGTGCCATGGTGGCCTTGGTCGATGCGCTGAAAGTGATCAAGAAGCGTGGCGGCCTGAAAGCCGGCGACCCGCTCAAGCAGATGATTGCCGCTGTCTCGGTGGGCATGTACCAGGGCGAGCCAGTGCTGGACCTGGACTACCTGGAAGACTCGGCCGCCGAGACCGACCTGAACGTGGTCATGACCAGCACCGGTGGTTTCATCGAAGTGCAGGGCACCGCCGAAGGTGCGCCATTCCAGCCGGCCGACCTGAACGCCATGCTCGCCCTGGCCCAGAAAGGCATGACTGAAATCTTCGAACTGCAGAACGCCGCCTTGGCTGACTGAACCCGCCTCAAGGAGAAGCGCCATGAATGACAACCAGATGCTGGTGCCCACGCCTTCCTACGAAGTGCGCCAGGCGGCAATGCTGTGCCATCTCGCGGCGTTTCTCGGGTTTGTGTTCCCCTTCGGCAGCGTCGTCGGGCCGCTGATCCTGTGGCAGATGAAGAAGGAAGTGGACCCGTTCATTGATGACCAGGGCAAGGAAGCCTTGAACTTCCAGATCACCGTGGCCATCGCCTGGATAGCCTGCATTGTGCTGGCCTTCGCGGTGGTCGGGTTTTTCCTGATGTTTGCCCTGGCGATCGCCACCGTGGTGCTGACCATCATTGGCAGCATCAAGGCCAACAAGGGGATCGTCTATCGCTACCCCTTGACCTGGCGTGTGATCAAATAATGAGCGCCCACAAAAAAACCGACAGCGATGTCGGTTTTTTTGTGCCTGGGAAAAGACCTCAGATGGTCAGTGTCCAGTCGTAGTCCACGATCAGTGGCGCGTGCTGCGAGAAGCGCGGCTGGCGCGGCAAGCGTGCACTGCGCACGAACCGACGCAGGCCCGGAGTCAACAACTGGTAGTCGAAACGCCAACCCAGGTTGAGCATCTCCGCCTGTTCGTTGTCCGGCCACCAGCTGTACTGGTCGCCTTCGCGACTGACTTCGCGCAGGGCATCCACATAGCCCATGTTGCCGACAATCTCGTCCATCCAGGCCCGTTCCGGCGCCAGGAAACCCGGGGATTGCTGGCTGTCGCGCCAGTTCTTGATATCCAGCTTCTGTTGCGCCACGTACAGCGAGCCACAATAAATGTACTCGCGACGTTTGCGTCGCTGTTTATCCAGGTAACGGGCGAAATCGTCCATTAGCTTGAACTTCTGGTTCAAGTCTTCATCGCCGTTCTGCCCCGAAGGAAGCAGCAAGGTCGCGATGCTGACCTTGTCGAAATCGGCTTGCAGGTAGCGCCCGTAGCGGTCGGCTGTCTCGAAGCCGAGGCCGCTGATGACCGCCTTGGGTTGCAACCGCGAATACAAAGCCACGCCACCTTGGGTGGGCACTTCGGCATCGCAGGCATAAAGGAAGTAGCCATCCAGTTGGAAGGCTGGGTCGTCCAGTTCAAAGGCGGAGGCGCGGGTATCCTGCAGGCAGATAACGTCGGCATTCTGGGCTTGCAGCCAACTGAGCAAACCACGCTCGACTGCAGCCTGAATACCATTAACGTTCACACTGATGATCCGCATAAATGGCCCCAAAAATCGCGTGCGTGTATGATACACGCCGTCTACCTAATTAGCTAAATCCGTGGTATCTGAGGCTTTTTTCATGCAGGCGTATCAACGCGATTTCATTCGTTTTGCCATCGATCGCGGGGTTTTGCGCTTCGGTGAGTTCACCCTGAAGTCCGGGCGCACCAGTCCATACTTCTTCAATGCGGGCTTGTTCAACTCGGGTTCGGCCCTGGCTCAGCTGGGTCGTTTCTACGCGGCAGCCATCGTTGACAGCGGCATTTCCTTCGACGTGCTGTTTGGCCCGGCCTATAAGGGCATTCCCCTGGCGGCCGCGACCGCCGTGGCGTTGGCTGAACATCATGAGCTGGATCTGCCGTGGTGCTTCAATCGCAAAGAAGCCAAGGCTCATGGCGAAGGCGGCAGCCTCGTCGGGGCTGCGCTCAAAGGCGACGTGCTGATTATCGACGACGTGATCACCGCCGGTACCGCGATCCGTGAAGTGATGCAGATCATTGCTTCCCAGGACGGCGCCAAGGCCGCGGGTGTACTGATCGCGCTGAACCGCCAGGAACGCGGCAACGGTGAGTTGTCGGCAATCCAGGAAGTGGAACGTGATTTCGGCATTCCGGTGGTCAGCATCGTGTCGCTGAACCAGGTGCTGCAGTTCCTGGAAGATGATCCACAGCTCAAGCAGCATCTGCCGGCTGTACGTGCGTACCGCGAGCAATACGGCGTCTGATACCGGACCTGTAGGAACCGGCTTGTGTGGGAGCGGGCTTGCTCGCGAAAGCGGTCTGTCAGTGACACATGTGCTAACTGACCCTACGCT
>NZ_JASCPP010000071.1:0-37809 GCF_029959745.1 Pseudomonas sp. PS01298
CGAATGCGCTGGTCAGTCATCGAATCTATTGACTGACCCTGCGCCTTCGCGAGCAGGCCCTCTCCCACATTTGCATTCTGTGATCACTACAGCAAAACCCGTTGATTAATGAGGGCTTCTGCTCAGCTATACTCCCCTCCATTTGAATGGCCCTTCGAGGAATTACTGTGAAGAACTGGACCTTGCGCCAACGGATTTTGGCGAGCTTTGCGGTCATTATCGCGATCATGCTGCTGATGGTCGTGGTGTCCTACTCACGGTTGCTGAAGATTGAAGCCAGCCAGGAAGCGGTCCGCGACGACGCGGTGCCCGGGGTGTACCTCAGCTCGATGATCCGCAGCGCCTGGGTCGACAGCTATTTGCAGACCATCGACATCATTGGCCTGCGCGAGGATAAAACCTTCACCAATACCGACAAGAACGACTACAAGTCCTTCGAGACGCGTATTGAACTGCAGATGGCCAACTACGAAAAAACCATTCATGGCCAGGCTGACCGCATGGAGTTCGATAACTTCAAGGCGGCGCACATCAACTACAACAAAGTCCTGGCGCAGGTGCTGGAGCGCGTGCAAGCCAATGACCTGCCGGGGGCCAACCAATTGCTCGAGGAGCAATTGACGCCGATCTGGACCGAAGGTCGCATGAAGCTCAATGACATCATCACGGAAAACAAGAACGTGTCCGACCGTGCCACGGCGGCCATCGACGAGTCGGTGCTGTCGGCCAAGATCAGCATGGCCGTTTCGTTGATCATCGCCATCCTCGCGGCCGGCCTGTGTGGCCTGCTGCTGATGCGCGCGATCATGGCGCCGATGCAGCGCATCGTCGACATCCTCGAAACCATGCGTACCGGCGACCTGAGCAAGCGCCTGAACCTGGAGCGCAAGGATGAATTCGGCGCAGTCGAAACCGGCTTCAACGACATGATGACCGAGCTGACGGCCCTGGTGTCCCAGGCCCAGCGCTCGTCGGTGCAGGTCACCACCTCGGTGACCGAGATTGCCGCGACGTCCAAGCAACAGCAGGCGACCGCGACTGAAACCGCGGCCACCACCACCGAGATCGGCGCGACTTCCCGGGAAATCGCCGCGACGTCCAAGGACCTGGTGCGCACCATGACTGAAGTCTCCACCGCCGCCGACCAGGCCTCGGTGGCCGCAGGCTCCGGCCAGCAGGGCCTGGCGCGCATGGAAGAAACCATGCATTCGGTAATGGGCGCCGCCGACCTGGTCAATGCCAAGCTCGCGATCCTCAATGAGAAGGCCGGCAACATCAACCAGGTGGTGGTGACCATCGTCAAGGTTGCCGACCAGACCAACCTGCTGTCGCTCAACGCCGCCATCGAGGCGGAGAAAGCTGGCGAGTACGGGCGCGGTTTTGCCGTGGTGGCCACCGAAGTGCGCCGCCTGGCGGACCAGACGGCCGTGGCCACCTATGACATCGAGCAGATGGTGCGCGAGATCCAGTCGGCGGTGTCGGCGGGGGTGATGGGCATGGACAAGTTCTCCGAGGAAGTGCGCCGGGGCATGTTCGAAGTGCAGCAGGTGGGCGAGCAGCTGTCGCAGATCATCCACCAGGTGCAGGCGCTGGCGCCGCGGGTATTGATGGTCAACGAAGGCATGCAGGCCCAGGCCACCGGTGCCGAGCAGATCAATCACGCCCTGGTGCAACTGGGCGATGCCAGCAGCCAGACCGTTGAGTCCCTGCGCCAGGCCAGCTTCGCCATCGATGAGCTGAGCCAGGTGGCGGTGGGCCTGCGCAGCGGCGTGTCGCGTTTCAAAGTCTGATGAGCGACCTCGCGGCTAAACGCGGCGCCGTCCCGGCAGCGAAAAAGGCTTTGTTCCTGGTGTTTCACATCGGCGACGAGCGCTTTGCATTAAGGGCCACCGAAGTGGCCGAGGTGCTGCCGCGCCTGCCTCTCAAACCCATCGCCCATGCGCCGCTGTGGGTGGCGGGCATCTTTGCCCATCGCGGTGCGTTGGTGCCGGTCATCGACCTCAGTGCGCTGACGTTTGGACAGCCGGCCCAGGCGCGGACCAGCACGCGGCTGGTGCTCGTCAACTACCAGCCCGAACCCTGGGTTGCAGCCCGTTGGCTGGGGTTGATCCTGGAACAGGCCACCGACACCCTGCGGTGTGACCTCAGCGAGTTCAAGCCCTATGGCCTGGACAACTGCGAGGCGCCGTACCTGGGGCTGGTGCGTGAAGACGCCGCGGGCTTGATGCAGTGGATCGGCGTGAATGAATTGCTCACCGAGCCGGTGCGTGCGTTGCTGTTCTCTGCCGAGCTGAGCGTATGAGCAACGATCCGCGCTTCTTTGCCTTCCTCAAGGAGCGCATCGGTCTCGATGTCGCCTCCGTGGGCGAAGCCATCATCGAGCGTGCCGTGCGCCAGCGCAGCCAGGCCTTGCAGGCGCAGACGGCGGGCGAGTACTGGCAGCACCTGCAAAGCTCCCATGACGAGCAGCAGGCGTTGATCGAAGCGGTGATCGTCCCCGAAACCTGGTTTTTCCGTTACCCCGAATCCTTCGTGACCCTGGCCCGCCTGGCCAAGGCGCGCCTGGTCGAGATCAAGCAGATGCGCGCGCTGCGTATCCTCAGCCTGCCGTGTTCCACTGGCGAAGAACCCTATTCGATTGCCATGGCGCTGCTGGACGCGGGCCTCGCACCGCATCAGTTCAAGGTGCAGGGTATGGATGTCAGCCCGCTGTCGGTGGAGCGTGCCCGGCGCGGGGTGTACGGCAAGAACTCGTTTCGCGGGGGCGACATTGCCTTTCGCGACCGCCACTTCGTGGAACACGGCGACGGGTTCCACATCGCCGAGCGGGTGCGTGAGCAAGTGCGCCTGCAAGTCGGCAACCTGCTCGACCCGGCGTTGCTGGCCAATGAGGCCAGCTACGACTTCGTGTTCTGCCGCAACCTGCTGATCTACTTCGACCAGGCGACCCAGAAACAAGTGTTCGATGTACTCAAGGGCCTGACCCACGTCGACGGCGTGCTGTTTATCGGCCCCGCCGAGGGCAGCCTGCTGGGGCGCCATGGCATGCGTTCGATCGGTGCGGCGCAGTCGTTTGCCTTCAGTCGGCAGGCTGAGCCGCAGCAGCCTGCGCCGGTGTTCGTGCCGCTGCCAGCACCCATCCCGCAGCGCAGCGCGGCGCCGCTTCCGGTCAGGCCGCGCCCGTTCAGTACTGCCGCCACTGCGCAGGTCATACCGATCAAGGCCGCGCCGTCCGATGCCGCCGCCTTGCTCAGCCGCATCGCCACCCTCGCCAACGAAGGCAAGAGCCTGGAGGCGCGGGCTGCGTGTGAAGAGTATTTGAATCACCACCCGCCGGCCGCCCAGGTGTTTTACTGGCTGGGGCTGCTCAGCGATGTGGCCGGCAGTGCCCTGGAAGCCCAGGGCTATTATCGAAAAGCCTTGTACCTGGAGCCCCAGCATTCGCAGGCCTTGATGCACCTGGCCGCCTTGCTGGAGTCCCAGGGCGACAGCGCGGGAGCCCGCCGCCTGCAGGCGCGGGCCGCGCGTAGCGAGCGAGCTGACAGTGAGCACAAACCATGAGTAGCCCCGACGCGCTCGACACCACCGGCCTGGACCTGACCCTGGCTGACACGCAAGCCATCGACGATTGCTGGAACCGCATCGGCATCCATGGTGACAAATCCTGCCCGCTGCTGGCGGACCACATCCATTGCCGCAATTGCTCGGTGTACTCGGCAGCCGCCACGCGCCTGTTGGATCGCTATGCGTTGCAGCAGGACGACCGTCGGCCACAGGCAGTGGTCGAGCATGGCGCCGAGGTGGTCACGCGCTCGCTGCTGATATTCCGCCTGGGCGAAGAGTGGCTGGGCATCGCCACCCGTTGCCTGGTGGAAGTGGCCACGTTGCAACCGATCCACTCCCTGCCGCACCAGCGTTCCCGTGCCTTGCTCGGCGTGGCCAACGTACGCGGCGCGTTGGTGGCGTGCCTGTCGCTGGTGGAACTGCTGGGCCTGGACAACACCGGCAGTGGCGCCAGCGGTGGCCGGATCATGCCGCGCATGCTGATCATTGCCGCGCAAGATGGCCCGGTGGTGGTGCCGGTGGATGAAGTCGACGGCATCCATGCCATCGATGAGCGCACCTTGAAGGCTGTGTCAGCGCCCGGCAGCCAGGCCAGTGGCCGCTTCACCCAAGGTGTGTTGCAGTGGAAAGGCCGCAGCCTGCGTTGGCTGGACGAGGCGCAATTGTTGTCCGCCGTGACCCGGAGCCTCACATGACCCCCGACCAGATGCGCGATGCCTCGCTGCTGGAGCTGTTCAGCCTGGAAGCCGATGCGCAGACCCAGGTATTGAGCGCGGGCCTGCTGGCCCTGGAACGCAACCCGACCCAGGCCGACCAGCTCGAAGCCTGCATGCGCGCCGCGCACTCGCTCAAGGGCGCGGCGCGGATTGTCGGGGTGGACGCCGGGGTCAGCGTGTCGCATGTCATGGAGGATTGCCTGGTCAGCGCCCAGGAAGGTCGCCTGTACCTGCAACCCGAACACATTGATGCGCTGCTGCAAGGCACCGACCTGTTGATGCGCATCGCCACGCCGGGCAATGACGTCGGGCCGGCGGATATCGAGGCGTATGTGGCGCTGATGGAGCGCTTGCTCGATCCGTCGCAACTGAGCGCCAAGGTCGCCCCGTCAGCCCCGCCGCCGCCTGAGCCGGCCCCGGCGCCCATCGTCGAGGAGCTGCCGCCGGAGCCGGAGCCCGCGCCATCCGTCACCAGCGAGCCTGCGCGCCAGAACAAACGCATGACCGAAGGCGGCGAACGCGTGTTGCGCGTGACCGCCGAGCGCTTGAACAGCCTGCTCGACCTGTCGAGCAAGTCCCTGGTCGAAACCCAGCGGCTCAAGCCATACCTCGCCAGCCTGCAGCGCCTCAAACGCATTCAAAGCCAGAGCGCGCGGGCCCTGGATACGCTGGACGGCCAGCTCAAGACCGTGGACTTGAACCTCGAGGCCCAGGAAGCCCTGGCCGATACCCGTCGGCTATTGAGCGAAGCCCAGGCGCTGCTGGCAGAAAAACATGCCGAGCTGGACGAGTTCGGCTGGCAGGCCGGGCAGCGCGCCCAGGTGCTCTACGACACCGCGCTGGCGTGCCGCATGCGCCCGTTTGCCGACGTATTGGCCGGGCAGGTGCGCATGGTCCGCGACCTCGGCCGCAGCCTGGGCAAGCAGGTGCGCCTGGAGATCGAGGGCGAAAAGACCCAGGTTGACCGCGACGTGCTGGAGAAGCTTGAAGCGCCGCTCACCCATTTGCTGCGCAATGCCGTCGACCACGGCATCGAAATGCCCGAGCAGCGTCTGCTGGCGGGCAAGCCGGCCGAGGGCCTGATCCGCTTGCGCGCGTCTCACCAGGCCGGCCTGCTGGTGCTGGAATTGAGCGATGACGGTAACGGCGTCGACCTGGAGCGCCTGCGCGGCACCATCGTCGACCGGCACCTGTCGCCGTTGGAAACCGCCCAGCGCCTCAGCGAAGAGGAGCTGCTGACGTTCCTGTTCCTGCCGGGGTTCAGCCTGCGCGACAAGGTCACCGAAGTATCCGGGCGGGGTGTCGGCCTGGATGCAGTGCAGCATATGGTCCGCCAATTGCGCGGTGCGGTGGTGCTGGAGCAGACGGCGGGGCAGGGCAGTCGTTTCCATCTGGAGGTGCCGCTGACCCTGTCGGTGGTGCGCAGCCTGGTGGTGGAAGTCGGCGAAGAAGCCTACGCGTTCCCGCTGGCCCATATCGAGCGCATGTGCGACCTGGCGCCCGACGACATCGTGCAACTGGAAGGCCGCCAGCATTTCTGGCACGAGGGCCGGCATGTCGGCCTGGTGGCCGCCAGCCAGTTGTTGCAGCGCCCGGCGGGGCAGAATAATGACGAAACCTTGAAAGTGGTGGTGATCCGCGAACGCGATGCCGTATACGGAATCGCTGTGGAACGCTTCATCGGCGAGCGCACCCTGGTGGTGTTACCGCTCGATGACCGCCTGGGCAAGGTCCAGGATATTTCCGCCGGCGCCTTGCTGGACGACGGCTCGGTGGTATTGATCGTCGATGTCGAAGACATGCTGCGCTCGGTCGACAAGCTGCTCAACACCGGTCGCCTGGAACGCATTGCCCGGCGCAGCCAGCAGGCCACCGAAGCACCGCGCAAACGCGTGCTGGTGGTGGACGATTCGCTCACCGTGCGTGAGCTGCAACGCAAATTGTTACTTAATCGTGGTTATGAAGTGGCCGTGGCGGTCGATGGCATGGACGGTTGGAACGCGTTGCGCTCCGAGGACTTTGACCTGTTGATCACTGATATTGATATGCCTCGCATGGACGGTATTGAATTGGTCACACTCTTGCGCCGTGACAGTCGCCTGCAATCGTTGCCGGTGATGGTGGTGTCCTACAAGGACCGTGAAGAAGACCGACGTCGTGGACTGGACGCCGGCGCCGACTATTATTTAGCCAAAGCCAGTTTCCATGACGATGCCTTGTTGGACGCCGTGGTGGAGCTGATTGGAGGCGCGCGGGCATGAGGATTGCGATCGTCAACGATATGCCCCTGGCGGTGGAGGCCTTGCGCCGCGCCTTGAGTTTCGAGCCTGCGCACGAAGTGGTGTGGGTCGCCGGCAATGGCCTGGAAGCGGTGCAGCGCTGCGCCGAACTGACCCCGGACCTGATCCTGATGGACCTGATCATGCCGGTCATGGACGGTGTCGAGGCGACGCGGCAGATCATGGCTGAGACCCCGTGCGCCATCGTGATCGTCACGGTCGACCGCCAGGCCAACGTCAGCCGGGTGTTCGAAGCCATGGGCCATGGCGCCCTGGACGTCGTGGATACGCCGCCCCTGGGCGTCGGCAACCCCAAGGATGCGGCGGCGCCGCTGTTGCGCAAGATCCTCAATATCGGCTGGTTGATTGGCCAGCGCGGCAGCCGTGTGCGCGCCGAAACCACACCTGCGCGCAGCACCGGCAAACGCCAGAGCCTGGTTGCCATCGGCTCGTCGGCGGGTGGCCCGGCTGCCCTGGAAATCCTGCTCAAGGGCTTGCCCCGCGACTTTCCCGCCGCCATTGTGCTGGTGCAGCATGTGGACCAGGTCTTCGCTGCCGGCATGGCCGAGTGGCTGAGCAGTGCCTCCAGCCTGCCGGTGCGCCTGGCCCGCGAGGGTGAGCCGCCGCAACCCGGCGTGGTGCTGCTGGCCGGGACCAACCACCACATTCGTTTATTGCGCAACGGCACGCTAGCCTATACCGCAGACCCGGTTAACGAGATCTATCGGCCTTCGATCGACGTGTTTTTCGAAAGCGTGGCCAGCCACTGGAATGGTGATGCCGTCGGCGTACTGCTGACAGGCATGGGCCGCGACGGGGCCCAGGGCCTCAAGTTACTGCGAGAACAAGGATATCTGACCATCGCCCAGGATCAGCAGAGCTCGGCGGTGTATGGCATGCCCAAAGCGGCGGCGGCGATTGACGCTGCTGTTGAAATTCGCCCACTGGACAGAATTGCGCCCCGATTGCTGGAGGTATTTTCGAAATGAGCCCTACCTCCCGCGGTGCTGGCTTGCAGGTAGTAATTCAGGTGACTGCAGATGAATGATTTACAGATCGACGACATCAAGACCGACGAAAATGCCGCCATGGTGTTGCTGGTCGACGACCAGGCCATGATCGGCGAAGCCGTGCGGCGTGGCCTGGCCCATGAAGAAAACATCGACTTCCACTTCTGCGCCGACCCGCACCAGGCCATTGCCCAGGCGATCCGCATCAAGCCGACGGTGATCCTGCAGGACCTGGTGATGCCCGGCCTCGATGGCCTGACCCTGGTGCGCGAATACCGCAACCACCCGGCCACGCAGAACATTCCGATCATCGTGCTTTCCACCAAGGAAGACCCGCTGATCAAGAGCGCGGCGTTCTCGGCCGGCGCCAACGATTACCTGGTCAAGCTGCCGGACAATATCGAGTTGGTGGCGCGCATTCGCTACCACTCGCGCTCCTACATGACCCTGTTGCAGCGGGACGCGGCCTACCGTGCGCTGCGGGTCAGCCAGCAACAATTGCTCGACACCAACCTGGTGCTGCAACGGCTGATGAACTCCGATGGCCTCACCGGGCTGTCCAACCGCCGGCACTTCGACGAGTACCTGGAACTGGAGTGGCGCCGTGCCATGCGCGATCAGACCCAGTTGTCGTTGCTGATGATCGACGTGGATTTCTTCAAGACCTACAACGACAGCTTCGGTCACGTCGAGGGCGATGAGGCCTTGCGCAAAGTCGCCGCGTCGATCCGTGAAGCCAGCAGCCGGCCGTCGGACTTGCCGGCACGTTATGGCGGTGAAGAGTTTGCGCTGGTGCTGCCCAATACCTCGCCGGGTGGTGCGCGACTGGTGGCCGAAAAGCTGCGCATGGCGGTGGCCGCGCTGAAAATCCCGCACATTGCCCCAACTGAAGGTTCGAGCCTGACCATCAGTATCGGCCTGTCGACCCTTACGCCGGCGCAGGGGACCGATTGCCGGCAACTGATCCTGGCGGCAGACAAGGGGTTGTACACGGCCAAGCATAATGGGCGAAATCAGGTGGGGATCGAGTAGGGTTTTGTGTACATATGCGTTGCTGCGGTAACGGCTAACCCGGCGTCCTGCCGGGTTAGCCACGGATTCAAGCCTGCGTTCGGCCAGCGCCTACACGTATCCGCTTTTGATCCAACCCCTCAGGTCGGCTTTCGGGCACAACGAGCCCAGGCGAGGTGCCGAGTGGTGGGGCAAGAGCCCTTTTCGCCCAGCGGGCTGCCGCTCCCCCCCGTTTATCGTTATACTCGTCGGCTTTCAAAAGTTCGCCAACGAGTGCTGCCCGCCATGGAAATCAACCCGATCCTTAACACCATCAAGGACCTGTCCGAGCGCTCCGAAACTATTCGGGGGTATCTTTGACTACGATCAAAAGCATGAGCGTCTGACCGAAGTCAATCGCGAGCTTGAAGATCCGAGTGTCTGGAACAAACCTGAATACGCCCAGGAACTGGGCCGCGAGCGCGCTGCGCTGGCGCAGATCGTCGATACCCTCGACGAGCTGAACACCGGTCTGGCCGATTGCCGTGACCTGCTGGACATGGCCGTCGAAGAAAACGACGAAGGCGCAGTGGGCGATGTCGTCGCCGAGCTGGCCCGTCTCGAGGAAAACCTCGCCAAGCTTGAATTCCGCCGCATGTTCAGCCATGAAATGGACCCGAACAACGCCTACCTGGACATCCAGGCCGGCTCCGGTGGCACCGAAGCCCAGGACTGGGCCAACATCCTGTTGCGCATGTACCTGCGCTGGGCTGACAAACGCGGTTTCGACGCCACCATCATGGAGCTGTCGGCCGGTGAAGTCGCCGGCATCAAGGGCGCGACCGTGCACATCAAGGGCGAATACGCCTTTGGCTGGTTGCGGACCGAGATCGGCGTGCACCGCCTGGTGCGCAAGAGCCCGTTCGACTCCGGCAACCGTCGCCACACCTCGTTCTCTGCGGTGTTCGTCTCGCCAGAGATCGACGACAAGGTCGAAATCGAGATCAACCCGGCCGACCTGCGGATCGACACCTACCGTTCCTCCGGTGCCGGTGGCCAGCACGTAAACACCACCGACTCGGCCGTGCGTATTACCCACGTACCGACCAACACCGTGGTCAGCTGCCAGAACGAACGTTCCCAGCACGCGAACAAGGACACCGCCATGAAAATGCTGCGGGCCAAGTTGTACGAGCAGGAAATGCAGAAGCGCAACGCCGCGTCCCAGGCGCTGGAAGACACCAAGTCGGATATCGGCTGGGGCCACCAGATCCGTTCGTATGTGCTCGATGCCTCGCGGATCAAGGATCTGCGCACTAACATCGAACGCAGCGACTGCGACAAGGTGCTCGACGGCGATATCGACGAATACCTGGAAGCCAGCCTGAAATCAGGCCTGTAACAGGCTCCATACCGCGATCCCTGTAGGAGCCGGCTTGCCGGCGATCCCCGGCCGCAGGCCGGGGACAACGAACCAGATGGAATATTTAAAGACATGAGCGACCAACAACTCGACCAGGCCCTGCAACAGGAAGAAAACTCCCTGATCGCCCTGCGCAAGGAAAAGCTTGCTGCCGAGCGCGCCAAGGGCAATGCCTTCCCCAACGACTTCCGCCGCGACAACTACTGCGATGCCTTGCAGAAACAGTACGCGGACAAGACCAAGGAAGAGCTGGCTGAGGCTGCGATTCCGGTCAAGGTGGCAGGTCGCATCATGCTCAACCGTGGCTCGTTCATGGTGATCCAGGACATGACCGGTCGCATCCAGGTCTACGTCAACCGTAAAACCCTGTCCGAAGAAACCCTGGCCTCGGTGAAGACCTGGGACATGGGCGACATCATCGCCGCCGAAGGCACCCTGGCGCGTTCCGGCAAGGGCGACCTGTATGTCGAAATGACCAACGTGCGCCTGCTGACCAAATCCCTGCGCCCGCTGCCGGACAAGCACCACGGCCTGACGGACACCGAACAGCGTTACCGCCAGCGCTACGTCGACCTGATCGTCAACGAAGACGTGCGCCAGACTTTCCGCGTGCGTTCGCAAGTCATTGCGCACATCCGCAGCTTCCTGATGAAGCGTGACTTCCTCGAAGTCGAAACCCCGATGCTGCAAACCATCCCGGGTGGTGCCGCAGCCAAGCCGTTCGAAACCCACCATAATGCGCTGGACATGGAAATGTTCCTGCGTATCGCGCCGGAGCTGTACCTCAAGCGCCTGGTGGTTGGCGGCTTTGAAAAGGTGTTCGAGATCAACCGCAACTTCCGTAACGAAGGTGTTTCGACGCGTCACAACCCTGAATTCACCATGTTGGAGTTCTACCAGGCGTACGCCGACTACGAAGACAACATGGACCTGACCGAAGAACTGTTCCGCGAGCTGGCGCAGCTGGTCCTGGGCAGCACCGACGTGCCGTATGGCGACAAGGTGTTCCACTTCGGCGAGCCGTTCGTGCGCCTGTCGGTGTTCGACTCGATCCTCAAGTACAACCCGGAGCTGACCGCTGACGACCTGACCGACATCGACAAGGCCCGTGCCATCGCCAAGAAAGCCGGCGCCAAGGTGCTGGGTTTCGAAGGCCTGGGCAAGCTGCAGGTGATGATTTTCGAAGAACTGGTGGAGCACAAGCTGGAACAGCCGCACTTCATTACCCAGTACCCGTTCGAAGTGTCGCCGCTGGCTCGTCGCAACGACGACAACCCGAACGTCACCGATCGTTTCGAGCTGTTCATCGGTGGTCGCGAAATCGCCAACGCCTACTCCGAGCTCAACGACGCGGAAGACCAGGCCGAGCGCTTCATGGCCCAGGTGGCCGACAAGGACGCCGGCGATGACGAAGCCATGCACTACGACGCTGACTTCGTGCGCGCCCTGGAATATGGCATGCCGCCGACCGCGGGCGAAGGCATCGGCATCGACCGCCTGGTGATGTTGTTGACCAACTCGCCGTCGATCCGCGACGTGATCTTGTTCCCGCACATGCGGCCACAAGCGTAAGCGTAGCGAAATCCGAAGCCGCCTTTTATAAGGCGGCTTTTTTATGCGGCATTAACAAGCGTCAAGCAAACAGCGCCAGGGGATCGTTCCCGTGCCCTGCGTGGGAATGCACACCGTGACGCTCCGCGTCACTCTAATAAGGAAGATCAGTCGTGAACCGCGTAACCGCTCAAGAAGGCGCCGCCGGCATTGCCGCTGCCGTGGCTGAAAGCGTCCAGTACCAGGGCCGCAAGGCCAGCCGTCGGGGCAGCGAGCAACGCAGGCAAGACATTCTCGACGCGGCCATGCGCATTGTGGTGCGCGACGGCGTGCGGGCCGTGCGCCACCGGGCGGTGGCGGCGGAGGCGGGGGTGCCGTTGTCGGCAACCACCTACTACTTCAAGGATATCGATGACCTGCTCACCGATACCTTCGCCCAATACGTGGAGCGCAGCGCTGCGTTCATGGGCAAGTTGTGGGTGCGCAACGAAGGCCTGCTGCGCGAGATGGTCGCCTATGGCGATGGCAGCCCGGCGTCGCGCTCACAGCTGGCCGATGACATTGCGCGACTGACTGCCGACTACGTCATGCGCCAACTCAGCAATCGCCGTGAACACCTGATGGCCGAGCAGGCCTTTCGCCAGGAAGCCTTGCTCAACCCGCGCCTGGCGGAGCTGGTGCGCTCCCACCAGCAGATCCTGTTGCAGGGCACGGGGCAGTTTTTCCAGGTATTGGGCTCCCGCGAGCCGCAACAGGATGCCAAAGTGTTGACGGCGATAATCAGTCGGATGGAATATCAGGGCCTGCTGGGCGGCGCAGAGCCTCTGACCGCTGACGAGATGCTTGAGATTCTCAAGCGCTACATGCATTTGGTCCTGGCCTCGGTCTAGCCTCATGTGGGCGCTGGCTTGTCGAATCGTCGCACCGCTGCGATAGCCTCACCGCGGTTTACCTGAAGCACCGCGGGGCCTGTATCGCAGGCGAGCCAGCTCCCACACTTTATGGAGTATGCAATGAAAGCCTGGCGTGTCGCGGTCATCGCTCTGTCGTTCCTGTTGCTCAGCGGTTGCCTGGTGACCTTCAAGGACCCGCTGCCGGCCCGGGAAGCCGCGCCGGATGAACTGCTCGGCCAATGGACGAGCAAGAATGCCTGGGGCGAACCGCTCAACCTGCACATCACCCGCGCCGGCGAGCACCGTTATAAAGCCGTGAGCTACCCTACAGCCAAGCCTGGCCAGCGCGATGAGTACCTGTTTACAGTGTCGCGGCATGGCAGTCGCTGGTACCTGTCGGCGCCGTTGCCGGCCAAACTGGGTGGCAATTACATCCTCGCGGGATTCGAGTTCGATGAAAAACACGAATTGGTGGTCTACAACCTCGACCTCGAGCAGATCCATCAGGCGATCGGCCAGCGCGCCTTGCACGGCAGCACCGTGGAGACCGTCGAAGGTGCCGGCGTGCGGGTGGACAGCCCCATGGACCAGGTGTTTGCCTACCTGGATGACCCGGCCAATGCCGATGTGTTCGTTGAAGCCGTGCGCTACCAGCGCGCGGGCAAATAACGTTTAAAGAGGAAGTAGCGGTGGACGATTACCAGCAGACGATACGCACCTTGTCTGATCGCATTGTGCTGGCGCAAACACCGATTCGCGTCCTCGACGCGGTGAAATGGGACGAAAACATTCGCCAGGGATTTCTCAAGGCCAAGGGCAAGGAACTGCCCGCCGTGGACCGCGACTATTACCTCAACCGGCCGCTGTCATTCGATTCCAGCGCAGTGAAGCTGGAGTTCCAGAACATCGAGCGTGACATCACGCGCCGCCTCGGCCAGTTCAGCCCGGTGGGGCAGATCATGCGCCGCATGTGCAGGGAGTACCGCATGGTGGTGCGCATGCTCGAGGCCCGTGGCACCGAGGATTTCGGCCTGATCTCCCAGGAGCTGTACGGCGCCGCCTCCGATGCCTTTCACGCCGGCGACCCGACCCTGGCGGACCTGGGCCTGATGCTCTCCGACTACCTGAACAACATCGACGGGCGTGGCGACCTCAAGGACGAAGCCAAGACCCTCACCGCCAAGGACGCCGTGGCGCTGCTGCAAACCCGCCTGAACCGGGTGTTTGGCGAGGCCGAAGAGACCATCCGCGTGTTCGAGTCCGACGGTATCGTCGCCGATGCAGCGGCGGGCGCCGACTACATCAAGATCCGCGCCGACGCGATGTTCAACGAGCGCGACGTGCGTGCGCTGGAAGTGCATGAAGGCCTGGTGCACGTCGGCACCACGCTCAATGGCCAGAACCAGCCAATCTGCACCTTTCTGTCCAAGGGCCCGCCGTCGTCCACCGTGACCCAGGAAGGCCTGGCGATATTGATGGAGATCATCACCTTCGCCTCCTACCCGAGCCGCCTGCGCAAGCTCACCAATCGCACCCGCGCCATCCACATGGTGGAAGAGGGCGCCGACTTCCTGCAGGTGTTCGAGTTCTTCCGCGAGCAGGGTTTTGAGATGGCCGAAAGCTACGGCAACGCCAGTCGCGTATTCCGTGGCTCGGTTCCGACCGGTCTGCCTTTCACCAAGGACTTGTCCTACCTGAAAGGCTTTATCATGGTCTACAACTACATCCAGCTGGCCGTGCGCAAGGGCAAGCTGGAACAAGTACCGCTGCTGTTCTGCGGCAAGACCACGCTGGAAGATATGCGCACCCTGCGCCAGCTGGTGGACGAGGGCCTGGTGGTGCCGCCCAAGTACCTGCCCGAGCAGTTTCGCGACATGAATGCGCTGGCGGCGTGGATGTGCTTCTCCAACTTCCTCAACCACTTGAGCCTGGACCGGATCGAGGCGGATTACTCGAATATCCTTTAACACCGATCTAGCTGTAGTTGGCGGCTTGCCGGCGATGGCTGCAGGAGATCGAGTTGCCTGCATCGCCGGCCAGCCGGCTCCTGCAGCGTTTCGGCGTTATTCAGATGTGTTGTTTAACTACTCACGAGGCTTCAACGGATGAGAATCCTCGGCATTCTATGCCTGCTACTCACATTGAACGGCTGCAGCTCACTGCTGTTCTATCCCGAGCCCGGCCTGCCGTTCACGCCGGAAAAAGCCCACCTGGATTACCGCGACGTCACAGTCACCACCGCTGACGGGGTCAAGCTGCATGCCTGGTGGCTGCCGGCCAAGCCCGGCGTGCCGCTCAAGGGCACAGTGCTGCACCTGCACGGTAACGGCGGCAACCTGGCCTGGCACCTGGGTGGCAGTTGGTGGTTGCCGGAGCAGGGCTACCAGGTGCTGCTGCTGGACTATCGCGGTTATGGGCTGTCGCAGGGCAAGCCGTCATTGCCGGCGGTCTATCAGGACGTGGACGCTGCCTTCAGCTGGCTCGACCAGGCCCCCGAGACCCGGGGCCAGCCGCTGATCGTCCTCGGTCAAAGCCTCGGCGGCGCGCTGGCGGTGCATTACCTGGCAGCCCACCCGGAGCGACAGGCGCAGCTCAAGGCCCTGGTGCTGGACGGCGTGCCCGCCAGTTATCGTGACGTAGGACAATTCGCCCTGAGCACCTCCTGGTTAACATGGCCGTTTCAGGTGCCGTTGTCCTGGCTGGTGCCGGATGGCGACAGTGCGATCCGCGCCATGCCGCAACTGACCGGTGTGCCCAAGCTGCTGTTCCACAGCCTGGATGACCCGATTGTGCCGGTGGCCAACGGCATCCGCCTGTACCAGGCCGCGCCGCCGCCTCGGGTGTTGCAGTTGACGCGCGGTGGCCACGTGCAGACCTTTGCCGACAAGACCTGGCAAACCGTGATGCTGCGTTACCTGGATGACCCGCAGCACTTCAACGGCCTGCGTCGCCTGGGCGAAATCCCGAATTATCCCGATTCTAAAGTTGATTCATCAGAGAGCCCGCAATGAGCGAAGAACGCAACATGATCCCGCTGATCCTCACCGGCATCGGCACCATCATCGGTACTGTCGGCTGCCTGTGGTACTACGGCTACCTGCACTTCGCCAAGCCGGAAGATGCGCTGCTGCTCAGCGATTTCACCCTGCTCAAGACCGTGCCCGGCGAAGACTACAAGATCTCGCTGACCCCGGCCGCGCAGGTGGCGCAGTGCGTCGACGGCGTGCTCGTGATGTTCGACACCGAGCAAAAAGGCTTGAGTGGCGTGCTGGTCAATAACAAGAAGCAGGCGGTACGTTGCCTGGGCCAGGAAACCCCGCAACTGCAGCAGTGAGCTGGCACATCGCCCCGTGGGAAAACGCCATTGAACCTGGCGATTAGTCCCTTGCTGCATGTGCGACCCGTAGCTGACCGGAACCATCTTTATTTACCCGCCACAGACTAAGGACTGATCGGAGCGACTGATCAGTCCTTTTTTAATTAATGAGTCTGGAGTTTGCATTTATGTCAGGTATCAACGGTGTATCGGGTTCAACGGGCTTGTCAGGCATTGGTGGTGGCCAAGGTCCCCAGCAAAGCCTTGATCAGCAGATTCAGGACGTACAAAACAAAATCAAGCAACAGTCACAAGGTTCCCAGGGCAGCGAGGGAAGCGGTGGAGCTGGGGGCGGGGGTAGCATTGAAGAGCTGGAGAAGCTACTGAAGAAACTGCTTGCAGAAAAGGCTCAAGGTGCTCAGGGCGGTGAAGGTGCACAAAATGGCCAGGGCTCACAAGACAGTCAAGGTGGCTCACAGGGCGGCGGCCAAATCCAGTCGCCCGACTACCAGGGTTCCAGCAAAGTCGGCGGCTGATTGCCATCTCTGCAAAGCCCGCCCGCCATGGGCGGGATTTGGTCAACGACCGAACGATAATGCTGAGCCAAGATTTTTTGGAACCATATCGCGTAAGGCGCCACACAAAGCGGTGTAACTTACTCAGATCAGGGCCGAGAAAGTGGCGATAATTGCAAATCCTGTACCTCCCGTACATCCGGCAAATCCTGAAAGTCAGGCATTTCGCAACCTGCTGAATATGAGCCGGTGCCATGTAGATCTTGAGCGGCGGACCGCGCAGGACCAGAAACAGGACCAGAAGATGAAGATGCCAGACGAGGACACACACCGTCCTATCCAGTTTGGCAATCCATAAAAAAACCCACCGTATGGTGGGTTTTTTTATCCAGCATCAGGCCATCAGTTCGCGACGGACGAACGTGGTTTGACTGGCTGGTTGTCGTTGGAGATGGTCACTTCGACGCGGCGGTTCATGGCACGGCCCGATACGCTGCTGTTATCGGCAACCGGGTATTCCTTGCCATAGCCCTGGGTCACGATGCGCGAGATGTCCACGCCTTGCTGAGCCAGTGCACGCTGCACGGAAGCTGCACGACGCTCGGACAGGCTCTGGTTGTACGAGTCGGAACCGGTGCTGTCGGTGTAGCCTTCGACGATCACTTTGCGGTCCGGGTTGTCGCGCAGGAACTGCGCCAGCTTGGTGATGTTCACCAGGCCGCTGGATTTCAGGTCGGACTTGTTGGTGGCAAACAGCACGTCACCGAAAGTGACCAGCGTACCGCGATCGGTCTGCTTGGCATTCAGGCTGTCCTGCAGTTGCTTGATCTGCGCGTCACGGGCTTGCAGCAGGGCGCGAGCACGTTCGTCGCCGGCGTTTTTCAGCTTGGCTTCGGATTCGCGCAGCACGATGGTGTCTTTCGCCACTTCAACGCGCTGGTTGGTCAGGTAGGCCAGCTGGTCGACTTTCTTCTGGTCTTCCTTGTCGCGGTAGGCCTTGTCAGCCTTGTCCAGCCAGTCCTGGGCGTCCTTGGTTTCCAGCGCCGCTACCTTGGTGGCATTCGGGTTGGCTTGCAGGGCCGAGAAGTTGGTCCGTGCATTTTCCAGGTTCGCGTTCGGCGGGGTGGAGCACGCCGCCAAGGCAACGCTCATCGCCAGCAGGGCAGGGATCATCAATTGTTTACGCATAGTCGTGTCGTCCTTTCAATTCGATATCGGGTGCATTGCAATCAGGGGCGGCGGCTTATTGCTGCTTGATAACAGCCGGGCGCATGCCTTCCTGACGCAGCTCCTGAACAGCTTTCTGGGAGTCCTTCACAGCCTGTTCGGCTTTGGCGGCCTGGGCTTTACGCTCAGCGACGCGAGCGTCCCACTCGGCTTGTTCAGCCAGGCGACGGGCTTCGTCGTAGTTCTTGTCGTGCATGGCAATCTCGGCTTGCTTGAGCTTGTCCTGGGCCGACTTCATTTCTACGGCTGCGTACTCGGTGCCGCCGGCGCTGACAGCGCTGTTCACCGCCGATTGGGTAACTGCGTACTGCTCGGTCGGCGGGTTGCCGGCGCAGCCAGCCAAAACGAAGCTGGTGCCGATTGCCAGCGCGGCCAACTTGAGCCCGCGCAGATGGTTAAACGAGGATTTGGCAGTGCTGGTCTTCATCGTCTTCAACTCCATTGGGTAACTCCTGAAAAACATCAAAATCCATGTCACTGGTCGGCGGTGCGGGGCCCGGCGGTAAAGCACGAAAAGCCCTTTCAAACGGCCGTTCCAAGTGATGGCTTACTGGCTGTGACCGGAGGCTTTTTTCAAAAGTTCAGAACAGATGGCGATTTGCCTAAAAAAATAACTGACTGAATGGTCAGCCTGAAAAACTTGGAACTTTTGCCGCGCGCGGAGGTAGGTCGGGCCCGTGAAGGGCCCGGATTACAAGGGGAAGAAGGGGGTGGGGTCAGTGTTTCTGCTCGTCCGAACTGCTCGACATATCGTGCAGATAGCGTCGCGACAGCGTCAGGAAACGTGGGGTAGGGCCGACGTCTTCGTAGAGCGGGTCGCCCTCTTCATCGGTGGCAACCACCTGTTGTCCCTTGATATAGGGAAAGCTGGCTTCCAGCTCTTCGAGGGCGGCGCCGATCAGCTCGCCGAGCAGTTCTTCGGTATGGCGCTTGGGGTACATTTCCGCGATGGCCGCCAGCCTTGCGGCGGACTCCACATCCAGATGGATGGCGTACTCGGTCTTGGTCAAGCGACCCTTGGCGTTCTCTTCCCAATGCTGGGCCAGTTCTCGGATTTTCATGGCAACCTCAATAAAGCCCGCGATGGCAGGCGGTGATGAGTGTCCAGCCGCGTGCGTGGATAAACACAGGCGACTCACAGTTGAGACTAGCTGCAAGTCACAAGGTTTAAAGTCTTGTCATAAACCGATGCTGGCGGCACTCTGGAAAACCTGCGCGTCCCGGATTTCTGGCTGGAGATTGGCTGATGAGTGATATCGATGCACGCTTGCGTGAGGATGTTCACCTCTTGGGTGAGCTGTTGGGCAACACCATTCGAGAGCAGTACGGCGATGATTTTCTCGACAAGATCGAGCAGATCCGCAAGGGCGCCAAGGCCGACCGGCGTGGCGCGGCCGCGGAGAAAGCCGCGGGCGATGAACTGAGCGCCAGCCTCAATCAGTTGAAGGAAGACGAACTGCTGCCCGTCGCGCGGGCCTTCAACCAGTTTCTCAACCTGGCCAATATTGCCGAGCAGTACCAGCTGATTCACCGGCGTGATGAATCGCAACCAGCGCCGTTCGAATCCCGGGTGCTGCCGGAGTTGCTGGCGCGCCTGCAAAGCGAAGGCCACAGCAACGAGTCCCTGGCACGCCAGTTGGGCCGCCTGGAGATCGAGCTGGTCCTTACTGCCCACCCGACCGAAGTGGCGCGCCGCACCCTGATCCAGAAATACGATGCGATTGCCGCGCAGCTGGCATTGCAGGATCACCGCGACCTCACCACCGCCGAGCGCGAGCAGATCCGCCAGCGCCTGCAGCGCTTGATCGCCGAAGCCTGGCACACCGAAGAGATCCGCCGCACTCGCCCCACGCCGGTGGACGAGGCCAAGTGGGGCTTTGCGGTGATCGAGCATTCTCTGTGGCATGCCATCCCGAATTATCTGCGCAAGGCTGACCAGGCCTTGCATGCCGCTACCGGCCTGCATTTGCCCCTGGAGGCGGCGCCGATTCGGTTTGCATCGTGGATGGGGGGCGACCGCGACGGCAACCCGAATGTCACCGCGCCGGTCACCCGTGAAGTACTGCTGCTGGCGCGCTGGATGGCGGCCGATCTGTACCTGCGCGATATCGATCACCTGGCGTCCGAATTGTCGATGCAGCACGCCAGCGCGGCGTTGCAGGCCAAGGTCGGTGACAGCGTCGAACCGTACCGTGCGCTGCTCAAGCAATTGCGCGAACGCCTGCGCGCCACGCGCAGTTGGGCGCATGCCTCATTGACGACCAGCACCCCGGCGCCGGCCGACGTGTTGCAAAACAACCGTGACCTGCTCGACCCGCTGGAGCTGTGCTACGAGTCGCTGCACGAATGCGGCATGGGCGTGATCGCCGATGGTCCGCTGCTCGACTGCCTGCGCCGCGCGGTGACTTTTGGTCTGTTCCTGGTGCGCCTGGACGTGCGCCAGGACTCCAGCCGGCATTCGGCGGCCATGACGGAAATCACCGACTACCTCGGCCTCGGTCGTTATGAAGACTGGGACGAAGAGGCACGCATCAGTTTCCTGACCAAGGAGCTGGGCAATCGCCGCCCGCTGCTGCCGGGGTATTTCAAACCGTCGGCGGACACGGCCGAGGTGTTGAATACCTGCAAGGAAATCGCCGCCGCGCCGGCAGCATCGCTGGGTTCCTACGTCATCTCCATGGCCGGCGCCGCGTCAGACGTACTCGCGGTGCAACTGTTGCTGAAAGAGTCGGGCGTGCAGCGGCCGATGCGCGTGGTGCCGTTGTTCGAAACCCTGGCTGACCTGGATAACGCCGGGCCGGTGATGGAACGCCTGCTGCAACTGCCGGGCTACCGCGCCCGTTTACAGGGCCCGCAGGAAGTGATGATCGGCTATTCGGACTCGGCCAAGGACGCCGGCACCACCGCCGCAGCCTGGGCGCAGTACCGGGCGCAGGAACGCCTGGTGGATATCTGCCGCGAGCAACAGGTGGAACTGCTGTTGTTCCATGGCCGTGGCGGCACGGTCGGGCGCGGTGGCGGCCCGGCTCACGCGGCGATCCTGTCGCAGCCGCCGGGTTCGGTGGCGGGGCGTTTCCGCACCACTGAACAAGGCGAAATGATCCGTTTCAAATTCGGCCTGCCGGACATTGCCGAGCAGAACCTCAATCTTTACCTGGCAGCGGTGTTGGAAGCGACGCTGTTGCCGCCGCCTCCGCCGGAACCGGCCTGGCGCCATTTGATGGACGAATTGGCGGCGGATGGTGTCAGCGCTTACCGCGCGGTGGTGCGGGAAAATCCGCAATTCGTCGAGTATTTCCGCCAATCCACACCGGAGCAGGAGCTCGGTCGCTTGCCCCTCGGCAGTCGTCCGGCCAAGCGTCGTGCCGGTGGCATCGAAAGCCTGCGCGCCATCCCGTGGATCTTCGGCTGGACCCAGACCCGCCTGATGCTGCCGGCATGGCTCGGCTGGGAAGCTGCGTTGAGCAAGGCGCTGGAGCGCGGCGAAGGCGAACTGCTCGGGCAGATGCGTGAGCAGTGGCCGTTCTTCCGGACCCGCATCGACATGCTCGAAATGGTCCTGGCCAAGGCGGATGCCGACATTGCGCGACTGTATGACGAGCGCCTGGTGCAGCCGGACCTGTTGCCATTGGGCGCGCACTTACGCGACCTATTGTCGCAGGCGTGCACGGTGGTGCTTGGCCTGACCGGCCAGTCGCAACTGTTGGCCCATAGCCCCGACACCCTGGAGTTCATCCGCCTGCGCAACACCTACCTTGACCCCCTGCACCTGCTGCAGGCTGAGTTGCTGGCGCGCTCGCGCCAGCAGGAAGCGGCGCAGGACAGCCCTCTGGAACAGGCGCTGCTGGTGTCTGTGGCCGGTATCGCTGCCGGTTTACGCAACACCGGTTGAGGTTTTACGCGTGTTCTCAAAGGCTTGCAGATGAAGTACGCCAGCCGCCAGTAAATGGGCGGTTGGCGTTTGCACGGCCGGGTTGCACTCAGGCACACCCCACCTATGGTGCATGTATGGCGCGGGTTCTTGCGACTTTCGGCGGCTTGTGTGCTTAGGGTCTGCTGTGTATCTTGATCAGCCTTTGGCCGTTTGTGCGGCCCGAATCCTATTTTTACGAGATTGGCCCCACGCGGCGAATCCGAGCGTCATCTCTATAAAAAATTGAGGAGCACATCGATGCGCGTCATTCTGCTGGGAGCTCCCGGGGCCGGTAAAGGTACTCAGGCAAAGTTCATCACTGAAAAATTCGGCATTCCACAAATCTCCACCGGTGACATGCTGCGCGCTGCGGTAAAAGCAGGCACCGAGCTGGGCGTCAAAGCCAAGGGCATCATGGATGCCGGCGGCCTGGTGTCCGATGACCTGATCATCGCCCTGGTCCAGGACCGTATCGCGCAACCAGATTGCGCCAAGGGTTTCCTGTTCGACGGTTTCCCACGCACCATTCCCCAGGCTGAAGCCTTGGTGACGGCTGGTGTCGAGCTGGATGCCGTGGTCGAAATCGCCGTTGAAGACGAAGAAATCGTCCAGCGTATCGCCGGTCGTCGCGTTCACGAGGCCTCGGGCCGCGTGTACCACACCGTCTACAACCCGCCAAAGGTTGAAGGCAAGGACGATATCACCGGTGAAGACCTGGTGCAGCGCAAAGACGACACCGAAGAAACCGTGCGTCATCGCCTGTCGGTCTACCATTCCCAGACCAAGCCGCTGGTGGATTTCTACCAGAAGCTGTCTGCTGCCCAAGGCAAGCCGAAATACAGCCACATCCCTGGCGTCGGCTCCGTGGAAGCGATCACCGCCAAGGTGCTGCAAGCCCTGAGCTGATCAATCGCTCGGCTTCACAGTAACGGCCCGCTTGCGGGCCGTTGTTGTTTATACTGGCGCACTTTTTTTCGACTTGGACACCTACACCGATGAGCACCCTGCTGGCCCTGGACACCGCGACTGAAGCTTGCTCCGTTGCCTTGCTGCACGATGGCAAAGTAACGAGCCACTACGAGGTGATCCCACGCCTGCACGCGCAGAAGCTGTTGCCGATGATCAAGCAACTGCTCGAAGACGCCGGCACGACCCTGGCTGCCGTGGATGCCATCGCCTTCGGCCGTGGCCCGGGTGCGTTTACAGGCGTGCGGATCGCCATCGGTGTGGTCCAGGGCCTGGCGTTTGCTCTTGAGCGCCCGGTGTTGCCGGTCTCCAACCTGGCGGTGCTGGCGCAGCGTGCCTTGCGTGAGCACGGCGCACGGCAGGTGGCAGCGGCGATTGATGCGCGCATGGATGAAGTCTATTGGGGCTGCTACCGCGAAACCGCTGGCGAAATGCGCCTGGTCGGCGTGGAGGCCGTGCAGCCGCCGGAGTCAGCGGCATTGCCAAGTGACGCCAGTGGCGACTGGTTCGGTGCTGGCACCGGTTGGGGGTATGGCGAGCGTATCGCGGTGCCGCTGGTGGGCCAGGACGCCACACTGTTGCCCCATGCCGAAGACCTGCTGACGCTCGCACGCTTTGCATTCGAGCGGGGCGAGGCGATTCCTGCCGACCAGGCGGCCCCGGTGTACCTGCGCGATAAGGTCGCGCAAACCAAGGCTGAGCGCGGGATAATTTGACGTCAAAAATGCTGGCAATTTGGGACTAAAGTCGCCAATCGTCAGAATTTGCCGGCGTTTTTAAACCTTTTACAAATTATGTGTTCTAGTTATCACCAGAGCATTTGCGCGCTACGGATTGCGCCACTAAAATGCCATCACCGATACCGAGTTCGCATCGATGCGTATAGACGGCTTTTCCTCACAGTCCTACCCCATCAAGCGCAAGCCACGTAAGGCGAACGTCACGGTAGACGAGTCCGTCGAGGATTCACCGGACTTCATCGAAGTCCAGTCTGAAGCATCATCCAGCCAGCAAGGCCCTGCAGGTGCCCGCACCAGCGGCCTTCCGGCCCGTCAGCAAGACATGGTCTTCCCTCGCTCCATGAGCAAAAGCGTCGCCACCGCCCTGGCCAGCTACCTGACCACCGCCGGTTTTGTCGAATGGGATATGGAAGTGCTGGGCCTCGACATCCACATCTGATGCGCCTGCCTTATTTCATCGGTTGCCCGTCCTGGAGCGAAAACGCCTGGCGCGAGTACCTATACCCCGTCGATGCCCGTTCCAGCGACTACCTCGCGCTGTATTCCCAGGTCTTCAACGCCGTTGAAGGCAATACCACCTTTTATGCCCGCCCCTCGGCCGCCACTGTGCAGCACTGGGCTGAAATCATGCCGGATGATTTTCGCTTCACTGCTAAATTTCCCGGTGACATCAGCCACGGCGGCGACCTGCGTGAGCAGTTGCCGGCGGCGGAAAGCTTCGTCGGGCTGATGAGCCCGCTGGGTGAGCGCGTCTCGCCGCTGTGGCTGCAACTCTCGGCCAGCTTTTCGCCGCAACGGTTGGGCGAGCTGGCGGGTTTTATCGATGCGCTGGAGCGGCCCCTGGCGGTCGAAGTGCGGCACCCGGAGTTCTTCGCCAAGGGCGATGCCGAGCGCATGCTCAATCGTCTGCTGCGCGACCGCGGGGTTGAACGCATCTGTCTCGACCCGCGTGCATTATTCAGTTGCACCTCCACCTCAGCCGCCGTGCTGCATGCCCAATCGAAAAAGCCCAAGGTGCCAACACGGCCTGCGGCACTGACCCAGTTTCCCCAGGTGCGTTTTATTGGTCATCCGGAGCTTGAGGCCAATGACCCGTTCCTGATCCCGTGGGTGGAAAAAATCGCCGGCTGGATTGAAGAAGGCCGCACCCCCTACGTGTTCCTGCACACCTCGGACAACCGCCTGGCCGCGCAATTGGCCCTGCGCTTTCACGCCAAGCTGATGGCGCGCTTGCCCGGCCTGCCGGCGTTGCCGACCCTGCATCGAGAACCCGCAGCGGAGCAACTGGGGTTACTCTAGGGCTCCTTTTTCCGCCAGGAGTCAGTCATGGATGCCCAAACCCTTCGCGCCGAAACCTTCAAGGCCTTGCATGAGCGCGACCGCGCGTTTGTGATGCCCAACCCGTGGGATGCTGGCTCGGCGATCATGCTCGCCAGCCTCGGCTTTGAAGCCTTGGCCACTACCAGCGCAGGGTATGCCTTCAGCCTGGGGCGGCCGGATGCCGAAGGGGCACTGTCGCTGGAAGACACACTCGCCAATGCCGGCGTGATTGCCCGGTCGACCACGCTGCCGGTGGCGGCCGACCTGGAAAACGGCTTCAGCGACACGCCCGACGGCTGCGCCCAGACCATTCTGCGTGCGGCTGCCAGCGGGATCGTCGGTGGCTCCATCGAAGATGCCACCGGCATTGCCGTCGACCCGATCTATCCCTTTGATCTGTCCGTAGAGCGTGTGGAGGCTGCAGTTGCCGCTGCGCGCAGCCTGCCATTCCCGTTCATGCTCACCGCCCGTGCCGAAAACCTCCTGCATGGTCGCCTGGATTTGCCTGACACCATCCGCCGGCTGCAGGCTTACGCCGAAGCCGGTGCCGATGTGCTGTATGCGCCCGGCCTGCGCAGTGCCGAGGACGTGCTGGCGGTGGTCAAGGCCGTCGCGCCCAAGCCTGTGAATGTGCTGATGTCCGGTGGGTTGAAACTGAGCGTGGCGCAATTGAGCGAAATGGGCGTCAAGCGCATCAGCGTGGGCTCGGCCATGGCGTTGGCGGCGTATGGCGAGTTCTACCGGGCAGCGCAGGAAGTCTATTCGTCGGGCACGTTTACCTTCACTGAACGCTCGATGCCCTACAGCCAGGCGACGCAATTCTTCAAGGACTGACCCGTGCGTTTTTTTACCGTGGTGGGGATGCTGCTGTTATTGGCCGGCGCAGCGGTGCTGGGTGTCTGGCGCGGCTGGGTGCCTTTACCGGCGGAGTGGAACCCCTGGGCGCCGTTGGATGTGCGTGCCGCTCCGAACCTGCTGACGCGGTTTAAGCTCGGGCGGTTGCAGGATGATCCCGCGCTGTGCGACCAGGTACTGAAAACGTCCGGCCTGCGCGTCAGCCATCAAGCGGATACACCGGCCGATGCGGCGTGCCCACTGCGCAATGTGCTGCGCGTGCAGGGTGCCGACGTGGGCTTGAGCAGCAGCTTTCTCGCCAGTTGCCCGTTGGCCGTGGCGTTTGCGCTGTTCGAGCGCCACAGCCTGCAACCGGCGGCCCAGGCGGTGTTTGGCCAGGCGGTGACGCGGGTCGATCACTTGGGCAGCTTCGCTTGCCGCAACATGTATAACCGTGCCGAAGGGCGACTCAGCCAGCATGCGTCGGCGAATGCCGTGGATATCGCCGGCTTTCGCCTGGCAGACGGGCGCAGCATCAGTGTGCTCAAGGATTGGCCGGGAGAGGGCGACGCTGCGCGCTTTTTGCGCCAGGTGCGCGAGGGCGCCTGCAACGATTTCAATGTGGTGTTGAGCCCGGACTACAACGCCGCGCACCGCAACCATTTCCATCTGGACATGGGGCGCTGGTGGGTGTGTCGCTAGGTTTACGCGGCCAAGCGCAGGTTGTGGGTGATCAGTGGGCGAGCCCAGTAGTAATCGAAATCCAGGGCTTTTTGCTGCGCCACCAACTCCTCTTCGGGGTATGGCGTGGCGGCCGGCGGCAACAGGTCCAGTTCGAACTCGGCAATCGGCAAGTGCAGTGGCCGTGGCTCAGGCGCCGGGCCCGGTTCGGGCAGTGGCTGGCCGGCGGTCAGCACGATCGGGCGGACCCAGCCGCTCTCGAAATTCTGCTGGCGTTGCTGGGCGACGATTTCTTCCGGTGGGAACGGGGTTGCCGGCGGTGGCAGCAACTCGGTTTCAAATTCGGCAATCGGCAGGAACAGCGGCTCAGGCGGGGCGATTTCGGTGTCTTTTACCTCGCATTCACGCTGGGTCAGAATCTGCGACAACAGGTCGGCACCTTCGCTGGGCTCGACCGCCGGGTCCAACGGCTCAGGCGCCTTGGCGGCGAGCGCGTCCGGCGTCTCACCGAGCTGCTCGGCCAGCGCGCGGGCGAAGAAGTCCTGCCACACATGACTCACCCCGGCCAGCGCTTGAGTATTGCGCAGGCCGTAGTGGTTATGGGTCGGCAGTACACCGATGGTTAGGGGAAGAATGTCTGACATTTTTCTCGGTCGACGCTCAGCTCTGGCAAAATACCTGACTGTTGTTTTTATCGGCCGACTTTTGCCGATCCTTAATATTTTTGAGCGTAGTGATTGATGAGCGAACAACCCGCGGCCAGCCGCATCCAGGTCGAGGTCTTGGCCGAAGGTTTCAAGGACCGCGCCGCGCAGTGGGCTGCGCTGCTTGGCTTGCCGTTGCAGCTGGACGAGGCGGACTTTTCCCTGCAGGTTGGCGAGCAGGGCCTGCAGCTGCAACAGCTAGGCCCTGACGCACCGGGGCCAGTGCGCGTGGACTTCGTGGAAGGCGGTGCTGCTCATCGCCGGTTATACGGCGGCGGCAGCGGCCAGATGATTGCCAAGGCGGTGGGCATCGCCCAGGGCGTGCGTCCGCGGGTGCTGGATGCCACGGCCGGGCTGGGCAAGGACGCGTTCGTGCTGGCCAGCCTCGGCTGCGAGATGAGCCTGATCGAGCGCCAGCCGTTGATCGGCGCCTTGCTCGAAGACGGCCTGGCGCGCGCTGCGCAGGATTTTGACGTGGCGCCAATCGTGGCGCGCATGACCTTGCTCAAGGGCAATTCCATCGACGTGATGCTCAACTGGCAAGGCGAGCCGCCCCAGGTGATCTACCTCGACCCGATGTTTCCCCATCGTGAGAAAACCGCCCTGGTGAAGAAGGAAATGCGCTTGTTCCGTCCACTGGTCGGCGATGATCCGGACGCCCCGGCGTTGCTCGCTGCCGCCCTGGCCCTGGCCAGCCACCGCGTGGTGGTCAAGCGTCCACGCAAGGCACCGTGCATCGACGGGCCCAAGCCGAGCCATGCGCTGGATGGCAAGTCCAGCCGGTATGACATCTACCCCAAGAAGGCGCTCAAGCCTTAAGCCTTCATTGACCTGGAGGGCCCTATCGCTGGCAGGCCAGCGATAGGACCGGTCAAGACAACACAGCGCTTCAGGCCCGGTAAGCGCGCATAAACAACCCCACCACCTCCTGCACATGCGCTTCGGCGTCTGCGTCGCTCAAGTGTCCGCCGCAGCCATACAACAGGCAGAAATTCGCCGTGCCCTTGAGCAGGCAGAAGAAGTGTTCGGCTGCCCTGAACGGTTTGTCGATGGCCAGGGCGCCGCTCTGGTCGATCCTGCTCAGCAGTCGCTCCATGCCTTGCAGCATGCGCATGGGCCCGGCCTCGAAGAAGATCTGTGAGAGTTTCACGTCCTGATTGCCGGTGGTCATCATCAGGCGATGCAGGTTCACCGATTCCTCGCTGTTGATCAGCCGATGGAACCCCCGCGCGATATTCAGCAACACCGTCTCCACCGGCAGCCCTTCAGGCAGTTCGAAATACATCACCGGCAATTGTTCTTCGCACGTGGCCACCACGGCAGCGGTGAACAGGGTTTCCTTGTCGGTGAAGTGGCTGTAGACGGTCAGCTTCGACACGCCGGCTTCAAGCGCCACGGCATCCATGCTGGTGCTGGCGTAGCCATTGCTCAAGAACAGGGTCTTCGCTGCCGAGAGGATAGCCTGGCGTTTTGCCATGTCCTTGGGACGCCCGGGGCTATTGGTGTTTACACGATTGTCGGACATTTTCACCTTTAATACTGGACTGGTAAGTTTGGTATTAATAACATACCGGCCAGTATAATTATTCCTAGCTCCATTTGCGAAAGGTCCTTCAGCATGCGCAGTACTTTCCTGCCCCTTGCGTTGCCTGTCAGCTTGGTCTTCCTGTTGGCCGCCTGCGGCCATGAAGAAGCGGCCCAGACCACCCTCCGCCCAGCCATGGTGGTGCAGCCGCAGCCATCGGCGCAGGCGACCGACAGCTACCCGGGTGAAGTGCGTGCCCGCTACGAGCCGGAGCTGGCCTTTCGCATCGGCGGCAAAGTCAGCAAACGACTGGTGGAGGAGGGCGAGCGCGTCAAGGCCAACCAGCCGCTGGCGGAACTCGACCCGCAGGACGTGCGCCTGCAACTGGAGGCCGCCCGCGCCCAAGTGGCCGCAGCCGAGGCCAACCTGAGCCTGGTGCGCGCCGAGCGGGATCGCTACAAGACCCTGATGGACCGTCAGATGGTCAGCCGCTCCCAGTACGATAATTCCGAAAACCTCTACCGATCCGGTGAAGCGCGTCTTAAGCAAATCAAGGCCGAATTCGACGTGTCCAGCAATCAGGCCGGGTATGCCGTGCTGCGTGCGCCCCAGGATGGTGTGGTCGCCAAGCGTGCAGTAGAAGTCGGCCAGGTGGTGTCCGCCGGGCAGACGGTGTTCACCCTGGCCACCGATGGCGAGCGCGAAGTGCTGATCAGCTTGCCGGAGCAAGGGTTCGGCCGCTTCAAGATTGGCCAGCCGGTGTCGGTCGAACTGTGGAGCCAGCCGGACCAGCGTTTCGCCGGGCGCATTCGTGAGCTGTCACCGGCTGCCGATCCCAAGTCGCGCACCTTTGCTGCCCGAGTCGCCTTCACCGGTGGCAAAGTCCCGGCCGAGTTGGGTCAGAGTGCCCGCGTCTTCATACAGGCCGACGGCGTAATTCCGTTGTCGGTACCGCTGTCTGCCCTCAGTGCGGAGAACGGTGAGTCCTACGTCTGGCGTGTACAGCCGGACAATACCCTCAAGCGCACCCCCGTGCGCATCGGCGCCTTCGGTGAAAAGACCGTCCCGGTGCTGGAAGGCTTGAGCCCTTCTGATTGGGTGATAGCCGCCGGTGTGCATGTGCTCCACGAGGGCCAGCAAGTGCGCCCGGTGGATCGCTCCAACCGTGTGGTGAATCTGGCGGCCAAGGAGTAGTCCCCGATGGGTTTCAATCTTTCCGAATGGGCGCTGCGTAATCGCCAGATCGTACTGTTCCTGATGATCTTGCTGGCGGTGGTCGGCACCTTGTCCTACACCAAGCTGGGACAAAGCGAAGACCCACCGTTTACCTTCAAGGCCATGGTGATCAAGACCAACTGGCCCGGTGCCACGGCCCAGGAAGTTTCACGCCAGGTGACCGAGCGTATCGAGAAGAAACTCATGGAGACCGGCGACTACGAGCGCATTGTCTCGTTCTCGCGTCCCGGCGAATCCCAGGTCACCTTCATGGCCCGCGACTCCATGCACTCGGCGCAGATTCCCGAGTTGTGGTACCAGGTACGCAAGAAGATCAGCGATATTCGCCAGACCCTGCCGCCGGATATCCAGGGACCGTTTTTCAATGATGAATTCGGCACCACCTTTGGCAACATCTACGCGCTGACCGGCGATGGTTTTGACTACGCCGTGCTCAAGGACTACGCCGATCGCATCCAGATTCAGCTGCAGCGCGTGCCGGATGTGGGCAAGGTCGAGCTGCTGGGCCTGCAGGACGAAAAGATCTGGATCGAGTTATCCAACCTCAAGCTCGCCACCCTCGGCCTGCCATTGGCGGCGGTGCAGCAGGCGCTGCAGGAACAGAACGCGGTGTCCACCGCCGGGTTCTTTGAAACACCGAGCGAGCGTGTGCAACTGCGGGTATCGGGCAACTTCAAGACGGTGGACGAGATCCGCGCTTTCCCGATTCGGGTGGGTGATCGCACCTTCCGCATCGGCGATGTGGCCGACATTCACCGCGGCTTCAACGACCCACCGGCACCGCGCATGCGCTACATGGGCGAAGACGCCATTGGCCTGGCCGTGGCCATGCGTGATGGTGGCGACATCCTGGTGTTGGGCAAGGCGCTGGAAGGCGAATTCGCACGCTTGCAGAAGAACCTTCCTGCCGGCATGCAACTGCGCAAGGTGTCGGACCAACCGGCAGCGGTGAAAACCAGTGTCGGCGAATTCGTCCAGGTCCTGGCTGAGGCCCTGGCGATTGTTTTGCTGGTGAGTTTCTTCTCCCTCGGCATTCGCACGGGCATGGTCGTGGCGCTGGCGATTCCGTTGGTGCTGGCGATGACCTTTGCCAGCATGTATTACCTTGGCATCGGCTTGCACAAGATCTCCCTCGGTGCGCTGGTATTGGCCCTGGGTTTGCTGGTGGACGATGCGATCATCGCCGTGGAGATGATGGCGATCAAGATGGAGCAGGGCTACGACCGTCTTAAAGCCGCGAGTTTCGCCTGGACCAGCACGGCGTTCCCGATGCTCACCGGCACGTTGATCACGGCGGCGGGCTTTCTGCCCATCGCCACCGCACAGTCGAGTACCGGTGAATACACCCGTTCGATCTTCCAGGTGGTGACCATTGCGTTGCTGGCCTCGTGGGTCGCTGCGGTGGTGTTCGTGCCGTATCTGGGGGAAAAGCTCCTGCCGGACCTGGCGAAAATTCACGCAGCCAAACACGGCGCCGATGGTCCGGATCCCTACGGCACGCCGTTCTATCAGCGCGTACGACGTTTGGTGGAGTGGTGCGTGCGCCGGCGTAAAACCGTGATCGTCCTGACGCTGCTGCTGTTTATCGGCTCGGTGGCACTGTTCCGTTTTGTCCCGCAGCAGTTCTTCCCGGCCTCGGGCCGTCTGGAGCTGATGGTCGACTTGAAACTGGCCGAAGGCACCTCCCTGAGCAACACCGCCGATCAGGTCAAGCGCCTGGAAGCCCTGCTCAAGGAACATGCCGGCATCGATAACTATGTGGCCTACGTCGGTACCGGCTCGCCGCGTTTCTATCTGCCGTTGGACCAGCAGCTGCCCGCGGCCAGCTTTGCGCAGTTCGTGGTGCTGGCCAAGACCATCGAGGAGCGCGAAAGCCTGCGCACCTGGCTGATCGAAACCCTCAACGAACAATTCCCCGAGCTGCGCTCACGTGTCACGCGCCTGGAAAACGGCCCGCCTGTGGGCTACCCGGTGCAGTTTCGCGTGACCGGTGAACACATCGAAGAAGTCCGCGCCCTCGCACGCAAAGTGGCGGCCAAGGTGCGCGAAAATACCCACGTGGTCAATGTGCACCTGGACTGGGAAGAACCGAGCAAAATCGTCTACCTCAATATCGACCAGGACCGCGCCCGCGCCCTCGGTGTGAGCACCGCCAACCTGTCGAAATTCCTCCAGAGTTCACTCACCGGTTCCAGCGTCAGCCAGTTCCGCGAAGACAACGAGTTGATCGAAATCCTCTTGCGCGGCACCGTGCATGAGCGCACCGAGTTGTCGCTGCTGCCGAGCCTGGCCGTGCCGACCGACAACGGCAAAAGCGTGACGCTGTCGCAGATTGCGACCCTTGAGTACGGCTTTGAGGAGGGCATCATCTGGCACCGCAACCGTCTGCCGACGGTGACCGTGCGCGCTGATATCTACGGCAAGGAACAGCCGGCGACGCTGGTCCAGCAGATCCTGCCGACCCTTGAAGAGGTGCGCGCCGAACTGCCGGATGGCTACTTGCTGGAAGTCGGCGGCACCGTTGAAGACTCTACCCGCGGGCAGAACTCGGTGAAGGCTGGCGTGCCGCTGTTCATCGTGGTGGTGCTGACCTTGCTGATGCTGCAGCTGCGCAGTTTCTCACGCACGGCGATGGTGTTTCTTACAGCGCCTCTGGGATTGATCGGTGTGACGCTGTTCCTGCTGGTATTCCGCCAGCCTTTCGGGTTCGTGGCCATGCTGGGCACCATCGCGTTATCGGGGATGATCATGCGTAACTCGGTGATCCTGGTGGACCAGATCGAACAGGACATCAAGGCCGGGCTGGCGCCGTGGCAGGCGATCATCGAAGCCACCGTGCGACGTTTCCGCCCGATTGTGCTCACGGCCCTGGCGGCGGTACTGGCGATGATCCCGCTGTCACGCAGTGTGTTCTTCGGGCCGATGGCCGTGGCGATCATGGGCGGGCTGATTGTGGCGACGGCATTGACGTTGCTGTTCTTGCCGGCGCTGTACGCGGCGTGGTTCCGGGTGAGGAAGGATGTCGTGTAGGCCTGAGAGTGATTTGGCGCGCTGACTCGGAACCTTTTTCTCACGCGTGCCACACAAGGTTACCTGTCAGGCAGGTACTTTATTCGGTCGGTTTGATCGCGAAGATAAAGTTTCCATGACATTCATAGAGGCGGAAATCAGATGATTGGCAATTTGTATATGTTAGTGGGTCAAATGTTGGGTGGCCAGCTACCGCAAACGAGCCACGGTTGTGACTCACATCAGCATAGGCAAAACCGGCTGGAGGATAGAGTATCGAACATGGAAAACCGATCGATTAACTGGGCTGCGCAACCCACAAACAGTATCTCGATCCAGAACACCAATACCAACACTCTCATCAGCCGCTGAATGCTTTGATTGTCTGCGTGCGTCTTTTCGCACTCTGCAATTGCAAGAGCCCCGAACACCACGGGGCGTTTGCTTTTTTCACGATAAATAACCGCCTCTGTGATACAACGCCCCCAACACTTTGTTCGCCAGGTTGGCAGCCGTAACCGCCATCGGCGCAAAGACCATCGATCATGACCGACTTAGGATAATTTCATGCTGGGTACCGTTTCGGCGCTGGTGCTGCTCCTGGCTGTGCCCGGGCCGACAAACACCCTGCTGCTGCGCGCGGGCATGCTGCTTGGTTTTCGGACGTCGTGGAAACTGGCCTTCGTCGAGTGCTTGGCCTACGTGCTGCAAGTCTCCCTGTGGGGCGTTGCACTGGTTTATCTGGCCGCGTATTCGCCTTGGGCATTGAAGGCTACGCAAATGGCCGCGGCCTGTTACTTGCTTTACGTTTCCTACCAGCTATGGCAACGCAAGGGCGAAACCATCACCCCAGGCAAGGATCGATTCTCCGGGCTTTATTTCTTCTGGCTGACAGTGATGAATCCCAAGGGCCTGTTGATCGTTTCCTTCATCGCTCCAGCGCACACATTTACCGCGCTGGCGGACTACGCACTCTTCATGACTACGCTGGCGCTGGTAGTGATACCCGTGGGGTCGGCCTGGATAATGCTCGGCGGTCAATTCGAGGGTATCCGCAAGACCTGGCTGACGCCCTTGAAGATCAATCGTGCGACCTCTGTGGCCATCTGCTGTTTTGCCACGCTCATGATAGGGCGACTGGCTGACTCGCTCTTTTATTGAGCCGGTGACATAAAAACGCCAGGCATCGTGATGAACGACCCTGGCGTTGTGAGGGGGGCACCCAACGGGCGATCTGGAATTACAACGCGCCAAACACCTTCTTCGCCAGGCTGGTCGCCGCAGCGGCCGGGTTCTTGCGAATCGTCTCTTCCTGCTGCGCAATCATCTTGAACAAACCGTCCAGTGCCTGCTCGGTCACGTAGTTTTCGACGTTGGCGCTCTTGGCATCCACAGCGCCAAAGGCTGCGGCCTTGCCGGCCAGGGCGTTGTACTGCTGGGCCACGCCGACCTTGTCGGTGGCGGCCTTGACGATCGGCAGGAACTTGGCGCGGATTTCTTCGCGGCTGCTTTTGTTCAGGTACTGAGTGGCCGAGTCCTGGCCGCCGGTGAGAATGCCCTTGGCGTCGGTCACGCTCATGTTTTTCACGGCATTGACCAGGATCGGCTGGGCCTGGGTCACGGCGGTTTCGGCGGCCTTGTTCATGCTGGTTTCCAGCTGGGTGACCTGGTCGCCCATGCCGAACATTTTCAACTTGTCGGCGACTTTGCCGAGCTTGCCTGGCAGACCGATCTTCACTTCAGGGTTGTTGCTGAAACCGCCGGGCACGCCCAGTTGTTTCACGGCGATCTGTGCGCCCTGGGTCAGTGCGTCCTTGAGGCCGCCGGTGGCGTCGCCCTGGGACAGGCTGCCAAGGTTCAAGGCCATGGCGTTGGCGCCGAACAGCAGGCCGGCGCACAGGGCAGTGAGGCGAAGGGAATTACGGAGCATGGGCGCTTCCTTATGTGCGTAAATCAAGTGTTCGATGAATTCACTGAGCGACCGCATCAACCCGCAGGCGCAGCGGCTGTGGATCCTGGCCGTTGAGCTGCACAGCGTGCCGTTCGGTGGTGATAAACAGTAGCCTGCCATCCAGTTCGATGCGAGCACTCACCGCATAACTGTGGCCCGGCTTGACCTGGGCCGGGTCGTAGCTGAGGTGAAACGGCAGCGGCACCTGGCCTTTGACCGGGCCTTTCTGCTCGGCCAGGACCACCGCGGGCGCGTCCGCCAGGGACACGTCCTGCAGGCTGACGCTCAAGGTGGCGGCGGGCGGCAGGGCAATGCGCTGCAGGTAGAACACTTCGCCATCGAGGTTGGCCTTGGGGGTCGGGCTCATGGATTGGCAGGCTCCGAGCAAGGCGGTGAGGCCCAGGAGGATGATCTTTTTCATGGTACAGCTCCTTTTCAACGGCGCCGGCATCTAACCGACGCCTTATTCAATCTAGCGGCTTTCTTCGGTTTCGACAGGCGCCTCAGCCGCACCGTCCACACGATGCAAGGCCACCTGGCGGATCGACAGGCGAATGTCCGCCGGCAACACGCGTTTGGCGGCGCCTTCGGCGAGTTCACCGAGCAGGTCGTGGTAGCTCAACTTGCCGGCCTCGTCGCGGCGCAGCACATCTTGCTCCAGCAAGGTCTGGATGAAATGTCGGAAAAGGCTCTTGTCGAAGAATTCCGGGGCGTTGAGGCCATGCAGGATCGACAGGCGCTGGGCCATGATCGTGCACAGGTCTTCCAGCTCTTCGGCGCTGATGCTGTTCTGGCCGCTGTTGAGCAACAGCGAAATCGCCATGTAGAAGCGTTGCAGGGTCTGGGCGATGCTCTTGGACAGCAGTGTCAGCAGCACGAAGTGCCGCGAACTTGGCGCCGGGCGCAGGTACACGTTGTTCTCGAAACGCAGCAGGCCCTGTTCGACAAACGCCTCCAGCCATTGGTCGATCACACTGTCCAGTTCTTCCAGCGACCAGCGGATAAACAGTTCCGATTGCAGGTACGGGTAGAGTGCGTGGGTGTAGCGCAGGATCTGCTCGCGGCTCATCCGCGAACTGCTCTGGAAGAAGCTCGCCAGCAGCGCCGGCAGGGCGAAGATGTGCAGCACGTTGTTGCGGTAGTAGGTCATCAGGACGGCGTTCTGCTCGTCCAGGTACAGAATCTTGCCGAGGGCGTCGCTCTGTTCCGACAGCAGGTCCATGTCTTTTACGTGCTTGATCAGCGCCAGGCCATCGCCTTCGGGCAGGGTGGTGTGCGGCGAATACGGCACGCGGCGCAGCAGCGCCAGGTACAGGTCGAGCTGGCGGGCCATGGCCTGTTCATCCAGGGCCAGGCGCGTGGTGGACAGCAGCGCCAGGGCTACCAGGTTCACCGGGTTCACGGCTGCCGCTTCGTTAAGATGGCGGGCCACCTGCTCGCCGAGGCGGTTGGTGGTTTCGTTGAGCCACGCCGGCTTGTAGGTCGGTCCCAGTTCCTGGGCGCGCCAATCCGGTTGTTCGGCGTCGAGAAATTCCGCCAGCTTGATCGGCTCGCCAAAGTTGACCGCCACCTGGCCGAAGCGCTGCTTGAGTGCGCCGACCACTTTGAAAATATCGAAGATCGACTCTTTCTTCTTGCTCGCGCCCCGCAGCTCGCCGAGGTAGGTGCGGCCTTCGAGCACGCGCTCGTAACCGATGTACACCGGCACGAACACGATGGGCATGCGCGAAGAGCGCAGGAAGCTGCGCAGGGTGATCGCCAGCATCCCGGTCTTCGGCTGCAGCATGCGCCCGGTTCGCGAGCGCCCGCCCTCGACGAAGTACTCCACCGGGAAGCCTTTGGTGAACAGGGTGTGCAGGTATTCGTTGAACACCGAGGTGTACAGCGGGTTGCCCTTGAAGGTGCGGCGCATGAAAAACGCACCGCCACGGCGCAACAGGCTGCCGATCACCGGCATGTTGAGGTTGATCCCGGCGGCGATATGCGGCGGCGTCAGGCCGTTCTTGAACAGCAGGTACGAGAGCAGCAGGTAGTCGATATGGCTGCGGTGGCAGGGCACGTAGATCACCTCGTAGCCCTGGGCAACCTTTTGCACACCTTCGATGTTATTGACCTTGATGCCGTCGTAGATCTTGTTCCAGAACCAGCTCAGCACCACTTCGAGGAAGCGGATCGCGGTGTAGGTGTAGTCCGAGGCGATCTCGTTGCCGTAGCGCAGGGCCTGGGCCTTGGCTTTTTCCGGGCTGATCTTTTCGCGCTCGGCCTCGTCGGCAATGGCCTGGCGTACCAGCGGCATGTTCACCAGGCCCTTTACCAGGTTGCGGCGGTGGGACAGGTCGGGGCCGATCACCGCAGTCTTCAGGTTACGAAAGTGCACACGCAGGATGCGCTGGGCCATGCGCACGGTGCGTTCGTGCCCTTTATTGTGCTCGATCAATTCACGCAGGTTGATAGGCGCAGAGAATTGCACACGGGTCTTGCGACCGAGGATCAGGATGCTCAACAGCCGGCGCAGACGCCCGGTGACCGCCCAGCTGTCGGCGAACAGCAGCTTCCATGGGCTGGACTCGCTCTCGGGGGACTGCCCCCAGAACACGCTGACCGGAATGATTTGTGCATTCTCTTCGGCGTGCTCGGTCAGGGTGTTGACCAGGCGGGTCAGGGTCGGCGGCGCACCGCGCTTGTCCTGGCGGCCGAGCCAGTCTGGTTCCGGCGTGAGGTAGAAGAATGCGGCGGGCTCCATCAGTGGCCCCACCGACACCGGCAGCACCGGGCGCGGCAGGCCGGCCTTGGTGCACTCGGCATCGACCACGGCCAGTTCGCTGAGGGAGGGCGATTGCAGGACGTAGAACACCGGCCGGCTGCGGTCCAGGTTAAGGGTAAGGGACGACTGGTTGATCGTCTCCGAGCGAACCCAGAGGTACAACAGTCGGCGCAAGGTGCCAAACACCAGACGGCGGAACGGGGAGCGGGTCATAGGCGAGCTGCTTCAAGTGGAAAAAACCGAGCAGGCGCTCGGGCGAGTAGTGTGCCGTATTCGCCGAAAATCGGCAAAAAAGCAGCGATGTAAACTTGAGTTGATCGTTTTTGAGCCTGTCATATACTCGGCAGTTCCAGTGAGCGACTCAACAATAAAAAAGCATGTGGGAGCAAAACAGATGGCAACGCGCGAAACCGGTAATGTGAAGTGGTTCAACGATGCAAAAGGCTACGGCTTTATCCAGCGTGAAGACGGCAAGGACGTGTTTGTGCACTACCGCGCCATTCGCGGTGAAGGCCACCGTTCGTTGGCTGAAGGCCAGCAGGTGGAGTACGCCGTGGTGACCGGCGAGAAGGGGTTGCAGGCGGAGGATGTGGTGGGGCTGTAACCTGGGTTTTTGCTACACCGTTGAAACCCTGTGGGAGCGGGCTTGCTCGCGAAAGCGGTGGGTCAGTCACTATAAAGG